>JAESUA010000161.1 GCA_016763255.1 Magnetovibrio sp.
CTTTATCATTCCAGTGCCTGGCAACTTTATCATTCCAGTGCCTGGCAACTTTATCATTCCAGTGCCTGGCAACTTTATCATTCCAGTGCCTGGCAACTTTATCATTCCAGTGCCTGGCGCAGGCCCGCCGCGGAGGCCCAAGGCGTCAGCGCCAAAGAGCCCACCAACATACCGCCCAAAATCAACAGGTGTGGGCGCACGCTTTGATCAAGAATCGCCGCATCCACCGCCGAAACGCCAAAAATCAAAATCGGGATGTACAGCGGCAAGACCAGCAAGGACAGCAACACCCCGCCACGCCTCGAGCCCAAAATCAGCGCCGCGCCGACCGCGCCGATCAGGCTCAATGTCGGCGTACCCAACAAAAGGGCGGCCATCAAAACCCAAAATCCATCGGTGGGCATCTGCATCAACACCGCCAGCAAAGGTGCTGTGAGGATCAACGGCAAGCCGGTGGTCAACCAGTGCGCCACCACTTTGGCCAGCACGGTGACTTCCAATGGCACCGGCGCCAGGGCCAAAAGTTCCAACGAACCATCGTCATAATCGATCTGGAACAAGCGCTCCAGCGACAACATGGAGGACAGCAACGCCGCCACCCAGATGGTACCGGCGGCGATTTTCGCCAAGGTGTTGACTTCCGGGCCAACGCCAAAGGGAAACAACACCACCGCGATGATGAAAAACGCCACCACCATGAGGCTGTCCATGCCTTGGCGAAAAGCCAGCGACAAATCACGTTTTACGAGTTCGATAAATTTGCCCATAACCGTGCCCTACACCATCTCAAATTCATCGTGTGGTATTTCATAAGCAAAGTCGGCCAGATCCAAGGTCGTCGCGCCCGGCGTATTCACATCCGAATGGGTCGAAAGCACCACCATGCCACCGGCGTCGCGGTGCCTTTGCATCGCCGCTTCCAGGCGCTTGATGGTCGCCTTGTCCAGCGCCGTGGTGGCTTCGTCCAACAGCCACAAAGGAGCCGGCGCGGCGATGATGCGCGCCAGATTGACCCGGCGTTTTTGCCCGGCCGACAAAAACCGCCCCGGCACGTCATAAAGATGTTTGATCGCGAACACTTCCAAGGCGTCGAGCACCGCGTCTTCGCCCTGACCGCGCAGATGCGCCCAAAAACCGATATTTTCCGCAGCGCTCAACACCGGTTTCACCGCATCGTGATGGCCGACGTAGTGCAACCGCACACCATGCAGATCCATATCTTGGTGGACGTCTTCGGCTTCACCGCCTTCAGACCACGTCATATTTCCAGCGAACGGTTTCAAAAGCCCCGCCATCATGCGCAACAAAGACGACTTGCCCGAGCCATTGGGACCGACCAAAATCAGCGCCCCGCCCGCACACAAATCGAAATCCAAGCTGGCAAAGACGGTGCGTTCGCTGCGCACGCAAATTAGGTTTTGGCCCTGGAACCGGGCATCGCTAAATCGGTTCATGACGTATCGAACTTATTCCCCAAATGTAGGTTTCGGACCTTATACGATCCCCGCTTAAATACAAGTTTAGGCCGGGGATAAAAAAAGCCGGGGACAAAAAAAGGCCGGGTCCTAAAATGAACCCGGCCAGTTTGTCAGCACTGCAAGTAAAGCTTAGTTCCTCAAAGCGTAGTTGATTGGGAGGGAGCCATAAGATTTGAGGAATGCAAAGATGTCAGTTGTGTTTCACCTGTCGTCCTAAATGTATGCTTTAGCGTATCGGATGACTTGAGGGGGGAGGGGGAAAGCCATCCGATGAAGATGATTAGAGCGTCTGATTGTGGTGGCAATGTGTCACAAAGAGGGAAATGTGATGGTTTTCTTACACCGCTCAAACCAAACACATGTTACTTGAGAACCTTGAGCTTTATTCGTCAAAAAACTTCCTCACAATAAGTTGCCTTTCCAGTCGGCCGTTTGCACACTTGATGCTTGAAAACTCCCGATTTCGCGCCATATGTTAAATATATCAATCTACACCATTTGCGGTGGCAATAGCTACCCGGTTGGGTAGACAACCTATACAACGCGGGTTTTTTGAAGTATTTAAACACGTGATAAGGATTCATCGCATTGTGCGCTGCAATAAATGCGCACGAAAGTGGTGCCTAAAACAGGTGCGAACTGGAGATCTATAAACATGCTAGCCCAATATCGTGAACACGTTGTCGAGCGCGAAGCCCTTGGCATACCCCCACTTCCCCTGTCCGCAGAACAGACCGAGCAATTGGTTGATCTGCTGCGCACCCCGCCCGCAGGTGAAGGAGAGTTTTTGGTCGACTTGCTGACCAATCGTGTTCCCGCCGGTGTGGATGATGCAGCCCGCGTGAAGGCCGGTTTTCTCGCCCACATCACCAAAGGCGAAGAAACCTGCTCCCTGATTTCCAAGGTTCAAGCCACCGAACTGCTGGGCACCATGCTGGGCGGTTTCAACATCGAACCGCTGCTGGCCCTGCTCGACGATGCCGAATGCGGAACCGCTGCGGCGCAAAGCTTGAAAAAAACCCTGTTGGTGTTTGATTATTTCCACGACGTCAAAGAAAAAGCCGAAAAAGGCTCTAAAAGCGCCAAATCGGTGATGCAATCTTGGGCCGATGCCGAATGGTTCACATCGCGCCCGAAAGTGCCCGAAAGCCTCACCATCACGGTGCTCAAGGTCACCGGCGAAACCAACACCGACGATTTGTCCCCGGCACCCGATGCCTGGTCGCGCCCAGACATCCCGTTTCATGCCTTGGCGATGTTGAAAAACCCCCGTGACGGCATCACCCCCGAAGAAGTCGGCGTGCGCGGCCCGATGAAGTTCATCGAAGAGCTTAAAGCCAAAGGCAACTTGGTGGCGTATGTGGGCGACGTGGTCGGCACCGGATCATCGCGTAAATCGGCCACCAACTCGGTTTTATGGTGGACCGGACAAGACATTCCGTTCGTCCCCAACAAACGCTTTGGCGGGGTCTGCTTGGGCTCCAAAATTGCACCTATTTTCTACAACACCATGGAAGACGCCGGTGCGCTGCCCATCGAAGTGGACGTCACCGACATGGCCATGGGTGATGTGATCGAGTTGCGTCCCTACGAAGGCAAGGCCCTCAAAGACGGTAAGGCGATTGCCGAGTTCACCGTTAAATCCGATGTGATTTTCGACGAAGTCCGTGCCGGCGGCCGCATCCCGCTGATCATCGGCCGTGGATTGACAACCCGCGCCCGTGAAGCCCTGGGCCTGGAACCATCCGATCTGTTCCGCCAGCCGCACATCCCCGAAGACACCCACAAAGGCTTCACCTTGGCGCAAAAAATCGTTGGCCGCGCCTGCCACCTGGACGAAGGCCTGGGCGTGCGTCCCGGTACTTATTGCGAACCCCGCATGACCACCGTGGGGTCCCAAGACACCACCGGCCCGATGACGCGCGACGAGTTAAAAGACTTGGCGTGCCTTGGTTTCTCGGCTGATTTGGTGATGCAGTCATTCTGTCACACCTCGGCCTATCCGAAGCTGGTCGATGTCGATACCCACAAAACCCTGCCCGATTTCATGGAAACCCGTGGCGGCGTGGCCCTGCGCCCGATGGACGGCATCATCCATTCATGGCTAAACCGCTTGTTGCTGCCCGACACCGTGGGCACCGGCGGCGACAGCCACACCCGGTTCCCAATGGGCCTGTCGTTCCCGGCCGGCTCGGGTTTGGTAGCGTTTGCCGCCGCCACCGGCGTCATGCCGTTGGATATGCCCCAATCGGTTCTGGTCAAATTTAGCGGCACTATGCAACCGGGCATCACCTTGCGTGACATGGTCAATGCGATCCCGCTGCAAGCCATCAAAGACGGCCTTTTGACGGTCGAAAAACAAGGCAAGAAGAACATCTTCTCGGGTATGATCGTTGAGATCGAAGGCCTGCCGGATCTCAAAATCGAACAAGCGTTCGAGTTGTCCGATGCCACCGCAGAACGTTCTGCGGCGGGGTGCACCGTTGCGCTCAATCCTGAGCCTATTGTCGAGTATATGCGCTCCAACATCACGTTGATGAAATGGATGATCGCTGAGGGCTACCACGACGAACGCACGCTCACGCGGCGCATCGAAGCGATGGAGAAATTCATCGCCGATCCGAAGTTGTTAAAACGCGATGATGATGCCGAATACGCGGCGACCATCGAAATCAACATGGACGACATCAAAGAGCCCGTGGTGGCCTGCCCGAACGATCCCGATGATGTGAAGTTGCTGTCCGAAGTTTCCGGCACCACCATCGATGAAGTGTTCATCGGGTCATGCATGACCAACATCGGTCACTTCCGTGCGGCGGCTCATGTGCTGGACGGCAACTCCGACATGCCGGCCCGTTTGTGGATCGCACCGCCGACCAAAATGGATCAGCAAATCCTCACCGAGGAAGGCTACTACTCGATCCTTGGCAAAACCGGCGCGCGCATGGAAACCCCGGGCTGTTCGCTGTGTATGGGCAACCAGGCGCAAATCCGCAAAGGCTCGACCGCCATGTCGACGTCCACACGCAACTTCCCCAACCGCCTAGGCATCGACACCTACGTGTATCTGGGTTCCGCCGAACTGGCTGCAGTGTGCGCGCTGTTGGGCCGCATCCCAACGCCTGCCGAATACATGGAGCATGTCGAAACCCTCAAAGACAAAGCCGACGATGTTTATCGTTACATGAACTTCGACCAAATCCCATCTTTCGTGAAAGCTGCGGGCGGCTAAGCCGTTCAACTGACAAAACAAAAAGCCTCGGCCTTTCAATAGGCCGGGGCTTTTTGCTATGCTAAGGCATGAAACGAAAAAACACCCTTATCATCTTCATCCTGGGCATGCTGCTGAGCCTTGGCGCGGTCACCGCCCATGCCGGTTACAAAGACGCCTTGATCTTGGTGCGCAAAGGCAAATGGGCCAAAGCGGTCAGCGAGTTTGAAAAATTGGTGGCCGAAAATCACGCCGCGTCTCAGTTCAGCCTGGGGCTAATTTATCACCTCGGTCGTGGGGTGCCGCCGGATCTTGAGCGGGCCTATAACCTGTACAAGATGTCTGCCTTGCAGGGCCACGCTTCAGCCATCAACAACATCGGCATGATGTACCTCAATGGCGAATTCGTGGAGAAAAACCGATTCATCGCATTTCAACTTTTCGAAAAAGCCGGTGCCGAACATGCCCAGGCCAAGGACAATTTGGGCCAGAGTTATGAAAACGGGTGGGGTATCGGGGTCGACTACGATCTGGCGATCAATTTCTACCAACTGGCCGGCGATGAAGGCTACAAACTGGCCTATTATCACTTAGGACAGTTGCACGAAAAAGGCCGCGGCGGTGCCCCGGTGAACATCAAAGAGGCCATCAAATGGTACCAAATTGCGGGCGAAGAGGAATATGCCCGGGGGTTTTATCGCATTGGCCAAATTTACGAACAAGGCCTCGGCATCGCCACAGATAAAAGCAAAGCCCTGTTTTGGTATCAACAAGCCGCCAATCTGGATTACAACAAAGCCTTTGCCAAGGTTACTAAATTGAGCAAATAAGCGCGGCAATTTTGATACAAAAAAGGCGCGGCCAAATGCCGCGCCTTTTTAAGAATTTGTCACCACCGCCTACATGATGCAATTTTTGGCAAAATCAGTGGCTTCGTTGGTGGTCCAATCGCCCTTGGGCTTTTCTTTCATCTGCGTGCACCATTCGGGTGAGCCCACATCCGGCGAACACGCCGCCACACCCAGACCAAACAAGGCAACAAAACCCAAGGTCACAAACTTTTTCATCACAGCCATTTCAGCCTCCTCCCGACTTTAGATTAATTTCTCATTTGCCATTAAAGAGCGCGTTCCATCACCGAGGCAAGGCGTTTAGCGAAGGCCGCCGCGTCGGTTGGGGCTTCGCCTTCGGCGATGCGCGCTTGATCCAACAGAAGATGGGCGGCGTCTTTGAGCAACGCGTCTTCGGCATCATCGCCCGCGCGCTCGGCTAATTTTTTGACGATGGCGTGGCTTGGGTTGAGCTCCAACACCCGCGGCATGCCGTTTGTCATCTGGCCGTGACGGCGCAGCAAACGCTCCATATTCACATCCATGTCACCGTCATCGGCAATCAGGCACACCGGGCTTTCGGTGAGGCGCTTGGACGGCCGCACGTCTTTGACGCTTTCGCCCAATTCAAGCTTGATGGCGGCGATCAAAAGGTCCAGCTGCGGCGCATCTTCGGCCTTGTCGTCCTTGGCGTTATCATCGTCCTCGGTCTTGATGGCATCAAGGTTGGCTTCACCGCGAGTGATCGACTTGAGCGCTTTGCCATCAAAATCGGTGATGTGCTGCATCCAGAATTCATCCACTGGATCAATCAGAAGCAGCACTTCGATGCCCTTGGCCTTAAAGCCTTCGAGGTGCGGTGAAGACGCCAACTGAGCTTCATCTTCACCGGTGATGTAATAAATCGCCTCCTGGCCTTCTTTCATGCGTTCGACATATCCAGCCAGCGAGGTCATGGTCTCGGCGGTGGATTTAAAGCGCGTCAATTCCAGCAGCTTGTCGCGCATGGGGTAATCATCAACCAAGCCTTCTTTCAGCACAATGCCGAAATTGTCCCAGAACTGGGCATACGCTTCGGCGTCGTTGTCTGCCTTTTTCTTCAGCGCGCCCAGCACCTTCTTAACCAGGCCATTGCGGATCTTATTCAGCTTGGGGTCGGTTTGGAGCATTTCGCGTGAAATGTTCAGCGACAAATCTTCGCTATCGACCACACCGCGCAAGAAGCGCAGATAAGGGGGCAGAAGGCCGTCGGCTTGCTCGGTGATGAACACCCGGTTGACGAACAGTTTGACGTGGCTTTTGCGATCCGGATCGAACAGATCAAACGGCCGCACCGAGGGAATAAACAACAAGTTGGTGTAGCTGACCACGCCTTCGATGCGGTTGTGCAGGGTGATCCACGGCTCATCAAAGGCATGGGCGGTGTGATGGTAAAACTCTTTATATTGTTCTGCATCAACCTCTTGAGGGGAGCGAGTCCAGATGGCGGAGGCGGCATTGAGGGTTTCTTCCTTGCCTTCTTTGCCGTCTTCACCGTCGCCTTGACCCGCCAGCGTCACCGGGAAACCGATATGGTCGGAATACATTTTTACGATGTGGGTGATGCGTGAGGGCTCCAAAAATTCCTCGGCATCCTTTTTCAGATACAACACCACGGTGGTGCCGCGCTCGTCGCGCGAGCCTTTCTCGATGGAAAATTCACCCTTGCCGTCAGATACCCACAGCCAGCCTTCTTGCTCGCCAGCTTTGCGGGCGGTGACTTCGACCTTGTCGCAGACCATGAACGCGGAATAAAAGCCGACCCCGAACTGACCGATCAGGCCGGAGTCTTTTTTGTCGTCTTTGCTCATCTGTTCGATGAACGCGCCGGTACCGGAACTGGCGATGGTGCCCAAGGTGGCCAGAAGATCATCATGGTTCATGCCGATGCCGTTGTCCGACACGGTGATGGTCTTGGCCTCTTTATCGACACTGAGGGCAACTTTGAAATCATGATCGCCTTCAATCAGCGAAGGCGAGGTCAGCGCTTGATGGCGCAGCTTGTCACACGCATCCGAGGCATTGGAAATCAGTTCACGCAAGAAAATTTCGCGATTGGAATACAGCGAGCTGGCCACAATATCCAACAGGCGGCTGACTTCGGTTTGGAATGTGAATGTTTCCTTGCTCATGACTTTCTCAGGTTCCCTTTAAATTCAATACGTAAAATGGGCGTCAATACGGCTCCCAACGACCCGCGACATATGGGGGAAAACCGCACATTTCGCAAGCCCTAGGGGTGTTAATATTTTACATAAAACCAGCGGCATTAGACTCGCGGTCCCGGCGCATGCGGCGTATACTACCTTCTCTTGCTATAGCGGATATTTACAGATGCAAAAAACATACTGTTTCTCTTGGCCTTCAGGCCGCATGAGCCCGCCTTTACGGACCGCCCGGTCCGGCAAGCCTTTATCAAATGCAAATTCCAACATAAATGTAACCTTATGGGAGAGCGAATATGCAAGTTCCCGTCCAGATTAGTTTTCATGGATGCGATCATTCCGATGCGGTGCACAGTGATATCCAGGCCCACATCAACAAGATCGAGGAGTTTTACGGGCGCATCACGCGCTGTCGTGTGGTGGTGGAATTGCCCCACAAGTCCCAAGCCCAGGGCAAACTTTTCCATTTCAACATTGACATGACCCTGCCCGGCGCAGGCCATATCGTGCATAACGACCGCGGCTCCGACCCGGCCCACGAAGACGTGCACGTCGCGTTACGCGATGCTTTTAATGCCGTGGACCACCAACTGAAACGAATCGTCGGCAAACGCCGCGATGAGCAACGCCAAGCCACAGCTTAACCCCCAGGGCACATACCGGAAGCACCAACGAAGGGCAGCGCGGGGGTCAATGCAAGGTCAATACATGACATCTGATCATGACCAGCAAGCCCAACGACACCGCGATGCCCTGGTGCGCACCATCCAGAGCGAGGCGGCAGAAACCGCGTTTTGGACCGGGCGCGAGCGCTTTGGCGATGCCGTTATGGACGCCATCACGAAGGTGCCGCGTCACGTCTTCATGCCGACGCCATCCTCGTTGCGCACGGCTTACGCCAACTGTCCGCAACCGATCGGCCTGGGTCAAACCATATCCCAACCCTACATCGTCGCCTTGATGAGTGACCTTTTGAACCTGCACGGTGGCGAAAGGGTGCTCGAAATCGGCACCGGCTCAGGATATCAAACCGCCGTCTTGGCGCACATTGCCGGGCAAGTCTATTCGGTCGAACGCTTTACAGATCTGTCGGCCCAGGCCCGCGCCGTGCTGACCCAGTGTGGCTATGACAATGTCCACCTCACCTGTGGCGATGGGACGAAGGGCTGGCTCCGACATGCCCCCTATGAGGCCATTTTGGTCACCGCCGCCGCCGATGGGCCGATTCCACCCGCCCTGATCAAACAGCTTGCGCCGGGCGGGCGGATGGTGATTCCGCTAGGTCCACGCATGGGTCCACAGATGCTCACCCTCGGCCTTAAAAACGGTTCTGGAGCCTTCTTAAGCCGCCCGGTGTTGCCGGTGGCTTTCGTGCCATTGATTCCCGCCACTGATTCCCCCCTGGAAAACTAAGAAAAAGCACGCTAATACTCAAACTATGCAAATTGATACATCGCGTGAGCGCACCCAAATTAGCGCCGTATTGGGCCCCACCAATACCGGCAAGACCCACCTCGCAATGGAGCGTATGCTCGCCCACGGCACGGGCGTCATCGGTTTTCCGCTGCGATTGTTGGCGCGTGAGAATTATGAGCGCGCGATCAAGGCCAAGGGGGTCGATCAGGTCGCCCTGGTCACCGGCGAAGAAAAAATCGTGCCCAAGCATGCACGTTATTTTCTCACCACCGTGGAAAGCATGCCCACCGATCAGGCCTTTGAATTTGTCGCCATCGATGAAATTCAGATGTGCGCGGACCCGGATCGCGGCCACATGTTCACCGATCGCTTGCTGAACTATCGCGGCACCAAAGAAACCATGTTTTTGGGTGCCGAAACCATCAAGGGCTTAATCGAAGCGCTGGTGCCCGAGGTTGATTTTCAGACCCGCCCGCGGCTCTCAACCCTGCGCTATACCGGTTACAAAAAACTCACGCGGCTCAAATCACGCAGCTGCATCGTGGCGTTTAGCGCCAATGACGTCTATTCCATCGCCGAAATGGTGCGCCGTCAATCGGGCGGGGCCGCCATCGTCATGGGCGCGCTCAGCCCGCGCACCCGCAACGCCCAGGTGGAAATGTTCCAAAACGGCGATGTTGACTATCTGGTCGCCACCGACGCCGTCGGCATGGGCCTGAATATGGACGTCGACCATGTGGCCCTGGCGGCCACGCGCAAATATGACGGCCGCATCATGCGTGATTTACAGCCCACCGAATTGGCGCAAATCGCCGGACGCGCTGGTCGCCACCTCAATGACGGAACCTTTGGCACCACCGGCGACGTTACCGGATTGGGCGGGGCGTCGGTCGAAGCGATTGAAAACCATACCTTTGCCCCGCTGCCGTTCGTCTTTTGGCGCAATGCCAATCTCGATTACGCCTCGATCAAGGCGCTCAAAGCGAGCTTGGCGCAACGTCCCGAACATGACGCGCTGCGCCGGGTACATGAAGCCGCTGACGAGCAGGTGCTCGAAACCTTGATCGGTGATGAAAAAATCGAAGCCATGGCCACCAGCGCCGAGGCCGTACGGCTGTTGTGGGAAGTGGCGAGAATTCCCGATTTTCGCAACATCCACACCGACGAACACCCCCAGCTGTTGGGCCGCATCTATAGCCATTTGATGAGTGATGCGGGGCACATTCCCGATGCCTGGATGGATGAACGGGTCAAACGCGCCGAACGCTTGGACGGCGACATCGACACCTTAATGGGCCGCATCGCCGCCATTCGCACCTGGACCTTCGTCGCCCACCAAGGCGGCTGGCTGGAAAACCCGCTGAGCTGGCAAGAGCGCACCCGCGCCATCGAAGACAGCCTGTCGGACGCGCTGCACGAAAAGCTCACCCAACGCTTCGTCGACAAACGCACCTCTCAACTGGTGAAAACCCTCAAAGACGATGTGCCACTGGCCACCGCGTTGCATGACGACGGTGCGCTGGAAGTCGAAGGTCATCACCTCGGCCACTTATGCGGTTTTCGCTTCGTTGCAGCCGAAAGCGAAACCTCGCTGGCCGCTAAGGTCTTGGATAGCGCCGCCGGTAAAGCCCTGCGCGCCAAAATCAGCGAACGCATCATCATTCTAGAATCCGACGCCGATGGCGGCTTTACCTTCACCCCTGATGGCCAAGTTTTATGGCGCGGTGAAGCCATC
>JAESUA010000162.1 GCA_016763255.1 Magnetovibrio sp.
ACCCATCCATGACCGGCATTTGTAGATCCATGAGAACAAGGTCATATCGTTTGGGCCTGGCTTGAACCATATCCAAAGCTTCTTTGCCATGCTTGGCGCAGTCGACCTCGATGCCCACGGTTTTGAGGATTTCCCTGATCATGTCACGATTGACATCTTGGTCTTCAACGACCAGGACGTACATATCTTTAACGGCATCAACATAGGTGCTGATATCGAATTTTTCTTCAGCACCTTGATTAGATTCGAGTACGCCATATGCGGTGTTGATTGCCCGGCACAAGCTGGCTTGGGTGATTGGCTTGGCTAAGCATGCGTCGATAGTATTGGTCCAGTTGCCCCGAGGGTCATGATCTGAAAAAGCACTGACAAGAATGAATTTAGGCTTATGGGCGATGGCATGGTCTCGTTCGATGAAATCTATGGCATCCAAACCATTTCGTTCTGGCATTTTCCAATCCATTAAAACCAAAGGAGAAGGTGTCCCCGCATGGTCCAGAGCCCGCAGTTTTTCGATCGCCTCATCAGCACTCGCCGCGCAGATACAGTCCAGACCTATGCTACTCACCAAGGATTCCAAAATTAAACAGGCACTATGATTATCGTCAACAACAAGAATTTTGCCTTCGAAAACAGCACCGGGAATGGGGGTGGGGGGCACGATTTCGAAAGATGCAAAAGGCAGCGAAAGGCTAAATGAGAATTCACTTCCCATGTTTGGCGTGCTGACCATATTCATGTCACTGCCCATGAGATTGACAAGACTGCGACTGATCGCCAGGCCAAGGCCACTGCCGCCGAAACGCCGTGTGATGGTGGTATCGGCCTGATGAAATGAAGTGAACAACTTTGCCTGCTGCTTGGCTGTAATGCCAATGCCGGTGTCTTTGACGCAAACATTGAAGGTGATTTCACCAGCCTCACATTTCGCCACCCGCAAGGTTACGACGACCTCACCCTGTTCGGTGAATTTAATGGCGTTGCTGACCAAGTTGATAAGGATTTGTTTCAGGCGTAATGGATCACCGCTCACCAGTCCTTTTGGTGCGCCGTGGATATCAATGAGAAGTTCCAGCCCCTTGGTGGTCGCTGATGGCGCAAGAATATCGACGACGCCGAGGATCAATTTGTCGAGTTCAAAAGGAATTTCCTCCAACTCCATTTTTCCGGCTTCGGCCTTGGATATGGCGAGGATATCGTTGATGACCCCCAACAGGTGGCGCGCAGCGGCATCAACCTTTTCCATGTAACCGGACTGTGAGGCCGTTAATTGTGTCTGCTTGGCTAAGAACGCCATGCCCATAATGGTGCTGAGCGGGGTTCTGACTTCGTGGCTTACATTGGCCAGGAATTGGGACTTGGCGTTGCTGGAGGCTTCGGCTTCTTCTTTGGCCAATCTCAACTCGCGGGCAAAATAATTGATTGAATTGGCGATGTCGCTGATTTCATCATTACCGTCATCTTGAATGTCATCATCCGCCCCGGCGACACGCTGTAATACGGCGGTGTTCACGGCCAACAAACGGTTGGTAAGGATTCTCTTGAAATAGAAATGAACAAGAATGGCCGAAAGTAGGGCAAATGCGGCCAATCCGGCCAGCGGTAATATTTGAAAATTGACCGCGCTGAGTAATTCACGGGTATCTTGGGCAACGGAAATGTTGAGCTTCATAAACTGCGAACTAAAGGCGCTGTTGACCTCTTCGACCATCGACCGGGCAAAGTTGCCTCTACCGGCACTGCGCCCGGATGTTCGGATTTTTTGTTCGACCGAAGACACCAGGCCGGTCGGACCCATCAAGTCATTTTGCAATCGCGCGGTTAAGTCTGCAAACGATGAGGCATGCCGCGGTGTCATGGCATGGGCCAAATTTTTGAGGAGCCTTAATTGTGCCTTCATTCGCCTTGAGGCCGACCGCAAGTCGCTAAATTTTTTGAAGCTTGATGTATTGCGGGTGAGCTCGGTAATTTGAGCGATGACGGCGACCCATTGCAAGCGCAAAGCCGGGCTTAAATCGGTGTCCAGGGCACTCAGCAAATCACGGCCTTGATCCAATAACACCAATGAATTTTGCATCACGGTATCGGCTTGCTGTTGTGCCGCGATGTGTTGGCTCACCAAATCGTTGAGGTTCGCAAGGTTGGTTTGCAGGGATTTGATTTGGCTGATCAATAAACCCTGTAATTCGGGGTCTTTGACTTTTTCCGCCGATAGGGACAATTGAATAAATTTAGTGTCGATGCTGGACATGGCAATGCGCTGCACGGGGCCGGATTGCGTGCTAGATAGACGTTCTGTCAGGTATAAAAGTTCATTGAGGTGCGCAGACACTTCGGCGCTTGTGACAATCTGCGGAAGCCCACGCGTCGAAAGGTCGTCCAACACGGTGCGATATGATATGAAGCCAAAAATCGACAGAGTCGACAAGCCCAAAAGCAACACCGCCATGAAGGCTAACGTTGCACTGACAACTCGAGCGATACTTCTACGGCGAGAGGGCGACTGCGCCCCTTTAAAGGATTCAACGCGTTCCAATAACCAAGCGCCCTTCTACCTTTGGAGCGATACGGCCCTTCTCTTTGATGTAGTCATGAACCATTTGCCAAACAAAAATATTGTTGCTTACCGAAACTCTTGGCGCGTCTTTGAACATCACAAAGCCGTCTCCTCCCTTGCTGAGAAAATCAACTGTGGCCAGGCGGTAACGGTGTTTTAAATCAAGGGGCTCGTCCGCAACCGAAATCGACACCGCGCGCCCGCCAACGGGCGCGCTTGGGTCATAGACGACTGACATGCCGGAAAAATGTAAAAAGCGCCCCTTTAAATCCTCCAGCCGCGAAAGACCATTTTCGACCGCGGCCCAGATATCGGCACCGTTGACATCAATTACAGCGACACTATTTCGAAATGGGAATTCACCTTGAATGTCGCGACGGGTGATTTTTTCACCTGCTGCATACGTGCGATTGCCGCGAATGCCGCCACCGTTCATCATGCCCACATCGGCCTTCATGGTGATGCGAAAGGCATCGGCGACGAGGTTTCCAAAAGCCGTTTCTTGGCTGCGGACGGTGCTTTTACGGGTGTCTAATGGTGTCTGCGTCGTTCCAATTTGGGTGTCCATAATTTCAGACAGGCGCATCATATAGCCGTCTATGATCGACGCGAGCATTGGGTCCGGTTTGACATCTGCCAGCGCCGTATACTGGACAT
>JAESUA010000163.1 GCA_016763255.1 Magnetovibrio sp.
CCGGCACCACCAGCAAAAAGTCTTTGCCGACCGAACCGCGCAGCGCGACCACTTCTTTGGCCGAACACGCCACGCCATCGAGGCCGCTGGATTTGGCCAAACGAGCCAAGCGCAAAACGTGTTCCAAGGGTTCTTCGTCGATGCCGACGTCGATTAAATCTTCGCGCGCCATGCTGGTCAGCACGGTGACGCCGATGACGCCGGGACGTTTGCCGTCTGCGGCCGTGTCGGCGGCTTCGGATGCGGCTTGCATCATACGTCGCCCGCCACCTGCATGGACGTTGACCAGCATTGGGTTCATCTGCAGCGCGGCGCGAATGGCCCCGGCCACGGTGTTGGGAATGTCGTGGTACTTAAGATCGAGAAACAACGGCATGCCGCATTCGGTGACCCGATGCACGCCTTCGGGGCCATTGGCGGTGAAAAATTCTTTGCCAATTTTGACTCCCCCGACCGAGTCCTTAAGACCGGTGGCGAGTTCTACGGCGCGGCCCACATCGGTGGTGTCCAGCGCGACGAATATACGTTGGTGGGGGTGTTTAAACTTAGTCATGAACCATTTTTACCCCGCGCCGACGGGACGACAAAGTTTTATTTACACAAAATACAAATTAGGCGGCGTTTTGCGGCTTAGCTAATTGGCCCCCAGGTGCTGTCAAGGGCGCGGTCGGGAGCGTGGTCATGAGCATCGCGCCGATCGCCTTGGCATCATCACCGGGCGTTTTGGTCACGCTAGATTCAGGCAACGGCTCCATCTTCAGCGCTTGCAGCTCGACCGCCAAGGCGGTGGTTTTTTCGCATTCCGCTTTCAATTCACGGCGCGCCACTTCGCCGGAGTAGGCTTGCTTGCGCAGTTGCGAGCGTAACCGTCCGCCCCCCGCCCAAGAGACCACACCGCCCAGCACCACACCGGTGGCGAGCACCACGGTCAGCACCAGATACAGCTCCATCTCGATCACCACGGCAAACGGCCACAGGTTGAGCGCGATGGGGTCTTTATTGTTGAGCGCAAAGACGACGACGGCCACAGCCGCCGGCACCATAATCAGCCACGAGATAAGACGTCGCAAGGGCTTGCTCCCGTCTTTAATGCCATCAACCGGCGTTGAGCTTCTCGCGAAGCTGCTTACCGGTCTTGAAATAAGGAATGTATTTGGCGGGAACGTCGACAGCTTCGCCGGTGCGCGGGTTACGCCCCGTGCGCGAACCGCGTTCTTTGACTGAAAATGCACCAAAACCACGCAGTTCGACCCGGTCGCCCTGGGCCAAGGCATCGGTAATTTCATCGAAAATGGTGGTGACGATGCGTTCCACATCCCGCAAATACAAATGCGGGTTGGCCTCCGCGAGTCGTTGAATGAGTTCAGATTTCGTCATGCTAACACCTCGTGTCGGTCCTCCCCGTTGTGGCGAAACCGCAGGCGCGATGGGGTGGCACCCCTTTATTCATGCGCCCAGGCCTTTCTTCGAAAACACGACCCGATTGTCCGTTCCGACGCCTGTTTGGCCGACAGCTAGAGTCCAGGGTGCCAAACCGAGAGCAGCCCGTCAAGTTTAAGTCTTTCTGAAATCAGCGTTTTTCCCAATGCTCCCAAAACACGGTCAAACAGATCCGGGCGTGGATAGTCGGGTTTTTCATCGACCACGGGCAAATCGACCTTGATTCCTTTCTCGGTTTCCAGCCAATTGATCGCTTCCACTTCGCCGCCAATAGCATCAATAAGCCCAGCATTCAGGGCTTTTTTACAGGTAAAGACCCGCCCATCGGCCAAAATTTTGGTGGCCTCAAGATCCATATTGCGCTGTTTGGCCACCATGCCGACAAACAGCTCATACATGTCCATCACCACACTTTGCAGCTGGGCATGGGCTTCATCGGACATGGTTTCCAAGGGGTTGGGCTGGGCTTTGAACTTGCCGCTTTTGATGGTTAACGGTTTGACGCCAATTTTTTCCAGCATGCCGGTGATATTTGCGGTTTGCATAATCACCCCGATGGAACCGGTCAAAGTGCCCTGGCGCGCAAAGATGCGATCCGTGGCGATGGCGGTCATATAAGCGGCCGAGGTGGCGGTCGAGCCCATCACCGCGACCACCGGTTTTTGTTCGGCCAGATCAAGCAGGCCGAGATAGAGGTTTTCGCCCCCCACCACGGTGCCGCCGGGGGAATTGATCGCCACCACCACGGCCGCGACCTGATCGTCGTCTTTGAGTTCTTGGATCAAAGCGTCGCGGTAGCGGTCTTCGAGGATCAAGCCGCTAACATGCAGGCGCGCAATGCGCTTGCCATTGAACAGCTCACCGGCACCCAGACCATGGCCGCCGCCCAAATCTCCACCCACCGTGCGCATCACCAAAACGGCAACAAATGCGGTGGCAAAAATCGCGGCGACCACTTTCCACAGCGTCGTATGACGACGTTGGCGGCGGCGTTCCATCAGTTTATCGGTATCCAAAGACATATTAGCTCACTTAATCCATCTCAATTTGCGCGAAGTCTATCACAGCGATCACGACCTCAAGGATTCTTTTCAGATGCAATACAAGTCAAGATGGTGCAAAAGTAACAAAATGCAATTATTGGCTTTGCATTACAATATAGGGGGGACCTTACAGATGCACATTGACCTACCTACATCATGGCGCTTCACGCTGGCACTGATGGCTGCCGTCATTTTCGGCGCTCCGCTCTCTTATGCCAAAGAAGCTTTTAACCCCGTAAAGATCACCCAAGTGGTCAACATTTATGAAGCCGTGGTAAGCCACCCCGTGCCAAGCTGGATCACATCAGAAGTTGATTTTTTTGATCAAATTGAAATTTATCGGAAGCAACAAGGGGATGGATTCCTCATAGAATTTATCCCTAAAGGTGAACGTTTCGAAGCTTGGAGCAAAATGCTCGCCGTTCAAGGGGCTTATGTTCCACAACTAAAAGATCTCCCATTAGAACGAATTGCCCTCAGTACGTTTCAGCCCCTCGCCCAGGCTTGTGGAAAAGACAATCTCAAATCCCAGAAAATTGAATCCAACGAATCAGTTGTAACCATTTTAATGCTATGCCGGGCCAGCCCCAATGGACCAGCCACAATTGGTTATGGTGCGAATAAAGGCGAAATTATTTTAAAATCGGTGCACCGTTTCAAAAGTACTTTCATCGAAATTTATCATGAGTGGCGCGGCGAAAAATTTGATTTTGATGATCAAAGCACCTGGCCGACACCCCTTAACACCATCAATGAAATGATCCGACGCTTCAAAACGGTAAAAATTAGCGAATCGAAACGGCCCTTTAAATAGCCCCAAACGCTTAATGCAGCTTGGTATAAGCCCTTGCAAACTATACTCTTGATATGATGAGATAAGATAATATCCATCACAAAGGGTGACTTACATGGCTAAAGGCACCAAACCTGAAGAAGACACGGCGGAGAGCCCATTTGAAAATGAGCCGTCTTCGCTTGATGAATCAACCCATCAAGAACTGCGCTTGATGCACCGCGAATCCTCAAATGCAATTTTGTTTGCCAAGAAAATTCAGTGGAGCTCGGTGGGCTCAGCCCTGCTGGTGTTTGGCGCGTCTATCGCCATCGCCGTTTCGGTTGACGCCGATAAGCCGTTTACCAATCTGCTTGCGGCGTTGACCATCTTGCTGACGTGCGGGGTGATTTTCGTTTTGTTGATGTATCAGTTTTGGCAATTCAACGAAATCAGCCGCATCCGCCAGATCGAGGAACACTTCTCGACCCTGTATCTCAAAATCTGTACCTCAAAATCACGCCGCGAAGGCAATGCCCATCGGTACACCTTGCTAGTGTTTATGATTGGCGTGGTGGTGTTGGCTGCGGTGGTCGCCAACATCGCCATCAAACAGACATTGTGACCAGCACCAGGTGATGAATAACTGCCCATAAAAAACGCCCCCGACCATATGGCCGGGGGCGTTTTTTTATAGGTCGTGAAAAAAGACTTAGTCGTCGGTGTCTTTTTTCTTATCCAAGGCCGCGCCCAAGATGTCGCCCAGCGATGCGCCGGAATCGGACGAACCGTATTCCTTCATCGCTTGCTTCTCTTCTTGGAATTCCAAGGCTTTGACCGACAAGGTCAGCTTGCGCGAAGAGGCGTCGATCTGCATGATCTTGGCATCGACGGTTTCGCCAACAGCAAAACGATCGGGACGCTGTTCGCCACGCTCGCGGCTGAGTTCGGCCTTGCGGATGAAGCCCGGGACGCCTTCGCCAGCGGTGATTTCGAGGCCACCTTCGGTGATTGCGGTGACCGTACACGTAACCACGGTGCCACGCTTGAGACCAGCGAGACCTTCGGCAAACGGATCCTTGGTGAGCTGCTTGATGCCCAAGGAGATGCGTTCTTTGGCCACGTCCACGTCGAGCACTTTGGCCTTGACCACGTCGCCCTTTTTGAACTCCTTGATGGCGTCTTCGCCCGACAGATCCCAGCTGAGATCGGACAGGTGAACCATGCCGTCGATTTCTTCGGTGAGACCAATGAACAGACCAAATTCGGTGATGTTCTTGATTTCGCCTTCAACTTCGGTACCGGCGGAGTGGGTATCAAGGAAGCTGTCCCACGGGTTGTCGCCACACTGTTTGAGGCCAAGCGAGATGCGGCGTTTGTCGGGATCGACATCCAGCACCATGACTTCGACTTCTTGAGAAGTGGAAACGATTTTGCCCGGGTGGACGTTTTTCTTGGTCCAAGACATTTCGGAGACGTGCACCAAACC
Source organism: Magnetovibrio sp. (assembly GCA_016763255.1). GTDB lineage: Bacteria > Pseudomonadota > Alphaproteobacteria > Rhodospirillales > Magnetovibrionaceae > Magnetovibrio. The sequence continues at coordinate 4,745 of JAESUA010000163.1, forward strand.
TTCGACACCGGCTTCCAATTCGACGAATGCGCCGTAGTCGGTAATGTTGGTGACTCGGCCCTTGAGCTTGACACCAACCGGGTATTTGGCGGCAACGCCGTCCCAAGGATCGGATTCCAGCTGCTTCATGCCGAGCGAGATACGTTGGGTTTCCGGGTTGAAGCGGATCACCTGAACGTTCACGGTCTGACCGACCTGCAAAGCTTCGGACGGGTGGTTGTTGCGTTTCCAAGCGATATCGGTCACGTGCAACAAACCGTCGACGCCGCCCAGATCCACGAACGCACCGTAATCGGTGATGTTCTTGACCATACCTTCGAGCACATCGCCTTCGGCCGGCTTGGAGATCAGTTCCGCACGGGCTTCGGCGCGGGTTTCTTCCAACACGGCGCGACGCGA
>JAESUA010000164.1 GCA_016763255.1 Magnetovibrio sp.
GAGCAGGCGTTCGGTTGAATCGTATGAACCGACCAAGGATCCGGTGGACGACAGCTGATCGGCAAATTCTAAGAACAGGCGTTCGACGACCTTGGAATTGACCGAACCTAAGCCCGACATGATTTGCGATAGCTCGCGGATCTCTTCATCGTCCATCAGCTCAAACAGCGCGGACGACTGCTCATCGCCCAAAGACAGCATAAAGATCGCCGCTTTTTGCGGACCGGTGAGGGCTCTGAAATCATCTTTTACACGTGACATGGGCTTTTATAACAATCCTCAGCCTTCTTGATAGAGCCAATTGCGCACGATGGACAAAGCCTCTTCCGGGTGCTTCTCGACAATCTCGCCAACTTTCTTCACGCTAGAGGCCTTCACACGGCCCTCAACACGATCGATGTCGATGAGTTCTTCAAACAGTTCTTCATCCGGTAGTGCGCCGTCCGGGGACGGTGGGGCAGCCAATGCACCGGCGGCCAGCTGCGCTTGATCGGCAATCAGACGGCCACTTTCGGCCATGGAACTCATGGCACCGGGCAAGGCTTCGAAGGCGCGGCTGATCAGGGGGCGAACCACCAGCAAGATAACCAGGATGGCAAGGATCAAGATCACCAACATTTCAGCAATCTGCAACATATCTTGTTTTTCAAAGCCGAAGAATAAGTCCAGTTTTGGTGCCGGAGGCAGCTCAGAATCGGCGAAGCGCATGTTGATCACTTCGACCACATCGCCGCGATTTTGATCGAAACCGACCGCGCCTTTGACCAAAGTGGCCAGTAATTGCATTTCTTCTTCGGTGCGCGCACGGTAGACGCGATCATCATCTTCGTTCAGTTCATAAGCACCATCCACCAAGACGGCGATGGACAGGCGGTTGATGATGCCGGTGTCACGAACCTGATTGATCACGCGTTTTGAAATTTCGAAATTGACGATTTCTTCGGTGCGGTTGTCTGATGCGCTGCGGGTCGCTTGATCGCCCCCAAAATCGGCACCGTCGGGTAAGTTGGCACCAACGGTAACGGGCAGGGGTTCTTGATCTTGCTGCGACGTGCTTTGTTCAATGGTATTGGTCGAACGTACCACTTGACCGTCAGGATCAAAAATTTCTTCGTTGGTGGTGATGCGATCAAAATCCATGTCGGCAGTGACTTCGGCACGAACTTTGCCAAAGCCGACTGACTTTTCCAAAAGTTTTTCGATCACACGCCGAACACGCGCCTCATAAGCGCGACGGCGCTCATCCGCCTTTTGGGCGATCAGTCCTGGGCTGGATGCCGGATCACCTTCGTAGCCACGCGCCAGCAGCTCGCCTTTGTCGTCAATAACGGAAATTGTGCGTGGCAATAGGCCGGGCACGGCTGCGGCCACCAGATGCTGGATCGCCATCACTTGGCCGGTATCGAGCCGTAAGGAGCCCCGCATGCGCAAGAAAATTGATGCGGTGGGCTGGGTTTTTTGCCTTTGGAAAAGTTGGCGTTCCGGCAAAACCAGATGAACGCGTGCACTGCGCACATTTTGGATGGTTTTAATCGTGCGGGCGAGTTCACCTTCCAGAGCGCGTACTTTATTAATGTTTTGCTGGAAATTGGTTGTGCCGATTGAGCCTTGTTTATCAAAAATTTCGTAACCCACAGAGCCGCTGGATGGCAATCCCTGGTTGGCCATGGTCAAACGTAGCTGACCCGATTGTCCTTCTGGAACAAAGACCTGGGTGCCGCCTGAGCGCAGTTCGTAAGGGATTTTTTGGGCTTGCAGCTGGGCGGCAATGGCGGCGGAATCTTCCGGCCCAAGGTCACCATAGAGAAGAGTCAACTGGGGCGTTGTGAAGCGGGTGGCCAGATAGATAAAAAAACCAACCATGATGAACAGCACAATCGCCATGATGGCCAGGCGCGGGGCACCAAGATTACGGAAGGTTTGTAGGAGTGTGTCCACGAAGGACCCCCTTTCCCAGTTGCCGAAATAAGTTGATCGCCCTTTCTGGGCCACCGGGATGTGATAATGCACGCGCCGCCAATAGGCAATGCGCAAGCCTGTCTTTTGACCATCTAAGCTAGTGGTTTGATGGTGAATAAGTTATTAACAAGTCGGCAAATATTGCCTATCGAGATGATTATTTAAAAATGAGTGTGCGATTGCGTCTAGACCTTTCGCAATCCATCAATGGCAGATTTTCGAGTCGAACGATGTATGCGTTGGTCGCGATACTTCTTCACCCGGGTTGCCATTAACCCTTTTGTGCCGAATTTGTCGAACAAAGATTGCCAAGTGAGAAACTCATCGATCGACATGGAGTAGATGTCGCAGGCGCTGCCTATGGTTAAGCGGCCTGACCGAACGGCTTCCACCACCTGAGCTTTGCGTTTTGTATCCCATCGCTGTGTGCTGGGGGAAGGCAGTTCGCTGAGGTCTTGATCATCTTGTGGGCTGGGCTGAGTCATGAAGGTGCTCTGTTGTTAATCGAAGGTATTGGAGTGTGTTCCTTTTGATTAAGCGCAAGGTTACATGGAGATTTCTTAACAAGCGGCTAATATCGGATGAAGGCCGGTGGCAGAAAAAAGACATAAAAAAAGCCGCACAAAGCGGTTCCGGCAGGCAAGGCAGGGTGATAAAGCTTAGGCTATGGCGTCAATGGCATTGCCGCGGACGGGGTCCGACGAAGGCTCTTTTTGCGGTGCTTGAGGGGTGCGTTCAGCCTCAGGGGCTTCTTGCACGCGCTCCGTTGCTTCGGCGCTGAGTTCGACAACATCTTTGGTCGGGGTTGGTTGCAAAATCTCACGCGTTCGCTGAGCCTGCTCTACGCGTTTTTCTTCGCGCTGTTTTTGCTCTACCTGACGCTGAAAAGCATCACCGTTCATATTCACCGTATTGTATACGGCCCGTACGATGGTGACCCTCTCTTGTTCTTGCATGTTTGACATCGTTCTGACGCTTTCATATTCGCTTAAGCCTAATCCACATTCTTGCGGGTTTTCGCTTAGCAAACAAACTTACATATTTATTATGCACAGCAAACGGGAAAAGGCAAGGATAAATTTATTAAATCTTTACCATAGAGTGCCGGGGACGAGGGTCGTGGGTCGCGTCTTCGGATCGGTGGGTGAGGGTGAGAAAAAGAGGCTCCGAAGAGCCTCTTTGGCGGCCGTTATCCGTGTCATGAGGCGTTCTGCCTCATTCAAAAAACGACCTCATTATTTGGTGCGCATCAATTCTTCGAGCATTTGATCGGCGGTGGTGATGATTTTGGTGGAGGCCGAATAAGCCCGCTGCACGACGATCATGTTGGTGAATTCGGCGCCGATATCGACGGTCGAGGCTTCCAATGCCGACTGGATAACCTGTCCAGCCCGGCCAGAATCTGCGACCCGTAGGGTGTAATCACCGGAATTTTGGGTGGCTGACCAGACGTTGCCGGATTTGGCTTCCAACTGATTGGGGTTGGTGAAGGTGGCGATGGGGATTTTGGCAATTTTGCGGGTTTCACCGTTATCAAACAGCGCCGTCACCAACCCATCTTCACTGATGGTCACCCCGGAGAAGGTACCGAACTTGGAGCCGTTCTGGGACGTTTTGTCGGCGCTAAACTCATCGCCAAACTGGGTCATTTTGCTAAAATCAAGCGCGTTGCGCTTGCCTTCACCGGTGGCGTTGCTCATGTTGTCGGCACCACTGGTAAAGCCAAGAATTTCAAGCGACTGGGCGTTGATCGTAAGACCTGTTGAGGAAAATTCGAAACCCTTGGCGGTGGATACGGAGATGGTGGTCGAAGTGTAAGCGGTGCCATCGCCATCGGTCGGCCGGGATGCAGCGGAAAGGCCGCTAAAATCAATGTCGTTGGTATCGTTGTTGACGGTTTGGATATAAAGTGTGTCAACTGTGCTGCCACCCACGGCAAGGGCGCGGACACGGGTGCCGGTCGTTGCTAAGACCGAGTCGCGACCTTCAATGGAGATTTCCATTGCCGTCACAAATTCTGCCACGGTGGTGATGGCGCTCGGTGCGACGTTTGCCGTCGTGGTGACAGCAGTGATTGTGCCATCCAGTGTACCAACATCAGTGGGATTAGCCGCCACAAGTGATAATGACCGGCCACGTTGAATTTCAGTTGCGGTCACGACCACCGCATTCCCGACAACAGTTGCCGTTCCAATGGCACTAGAGGCCGCGTCGGCATTATACGCCGCAGCAAGGCCCGCAGCGATCGACGATAGGGTATCGGTTGCTAAGACCGTGTATGTCACGGCAGGGTTAGCATCAACCACAATCGAATAAATATCGCCAGCATCTACGGTACCGGTAATCGTAGACGTTATGACTTCAGCGGTGGCCTCTTTAATGACTGGAGTGGCATCCCCGCCTAGGGGTACCGCGTAACCGCCGGTTATTCTGGCCGTATAAGTTTGACCGTTAACTGTTATGGTATTTAGGTCGGTGGGTAAGGCAGGAAACTTAAGCAAGGTAAAGTCAGTGTACTTGTTGTCTTGTTGTTGAACCGTGAAACTGACTGTTTGTTTGGTTACGGTCGCACCACTGGCTGTCAGCGTTAAGCTTGGGTCAACGAGAATGCTACCAACACCACTTTCCCTAAATTCAAGTGCAGTCGTTACACCGGCCTTGACTTGAATGCGCGTGCTGGCAGCGGCGGTCGGCACGGCAAAAGTCGGATCACGGCCTTCAACCGCGGTGACAATATCGGCGACCACCTGGCTCAAGGTTTGTGATGAGGACACGTCAATGTTGGTGTTTGTACTGGCAGCTGTCGAAAATGTGTATGTGAGACCGCCAATCACGATGGTGGTGCCCGCACCGGGGATGGCGGTGAATTCGACCAGGCCGTTGCTTTCGTAAACCAAAGGTGTGGTCGCACCGTCATAAAGGGTCGCCACCGAGGTGCCCGGTGGTGCGGATACGTTGACATCCCATTTGTTGGATTCGGAACTTTTTGTGTAGGCCACCGACATATTGTTGGCGATGCCGAGGGAATCGAAGAACTCCACATCGGTTTTGTGGGTGCTGTCACCAGCCAGCGCCGTCGCGGGCAGGTTGGCGCC
>JAESUA010000165.1 GCA_016763255.1 Magnetovibrio sp.
GGCGGTCATGCCGGGCAGATGAGCCGCCCCGCCAGCACCGGCGATGATCACCTGCAAGCCGCGGTCTTTGGCGGACTTGGCATATTCATAAAGGCGATCCGGTGTGCGGTGGGCGGAGACGATTTTGGTCTCGAACGCAACGCCCAATTTTTCCAGCGTATCTGCGGCGTTTTTCATGATCGGCCAGTCGGACTGGCTGCCCATGATGATGCCCACAACGGGACGGGTGATAGGACCTGTTACGGTCATTGTATCTGCTCCAGCAGCGGGCAAGCTTGCCCATTGAGAAAGCGGGCAATTATAGGCATCACATCTTTTCAGGCAAGCCCCAACGCGCACCCAGTTGCATTATGAGGATGACATTCCATTCAGGCTTGGAATCGTGGTAAATTTGTCGCTGGAATATGAAACCGCGTGCGCTATCTTGGCAATGTGTTCGCAAATGATGTTTGGTGGCTTTGGGTCATGTCTGAAGACAATGTAGGTTCATCCGCCCCGATCGTATCGGTTCGCCCTGGTCACAATAGACTGGCGCAAGAAGACCGTGCGTTGCAGGCCGCTAAGCGTGAACGCAAAAAAGCCAAGCAAGGCCGCCTCGGCACCGATGGTCAACGTGGCGCTGGTGGCGGTGATGCCCATGGCGATATCGATGGCAACGTCAGCGTGCTGGGGATTCCCAACGAAGAAATGACCGACAACGTGCGCGGCGCGATTCAAACCTTGTTGGATGAGATCAGTCACCTTCGTGGTGAGCTCAGTCGTGCCAAGCATCACGAAGCCTACCTTGAAGAACAGGCTGAAAAAGACCGTCTGCTCCACGTAATGCGTCGGCGCGCGTTCATTGCCCGTTTGGGATTGGCGGTGCGCCGAACCGAAGAAGAGGGCGTGCAGTTTGCTTTTCTCTACATTCAAATCGGCAATGCGGCGCAGGTGCGCGGTGATTTTGGCCATGGTGCGGCGGATAATTTGATGGTCCAGGCGGCCAATGCCCTGCGCGAAGGATCAGAGGCCGGCGACGTGATCGGCAGCTTGGAAAACTATGACTTTGGCCTGATTTTGCCCGGTAACAGCTTGGATGAAGGGGAAAACAAGGCGGCCAAATTGATGGCGGTGCTGACCGGTCGCTCGTTCACATGGCAAGGCCAGACGGTGGGCATTGAGGCCCAATTCGGCGACACCATCTTGTCCCCCAATGACGGTGCCGATGAACTTATCGAACGGGCCAAGGAAAATATGAGGGCGCGGGCGACGGCATCCTCACTCAGCACTTAACCTTCATTATTTATGGCTCGGGCTAAGAAATCCAGTCGATCCTGGCCCCAAAATAGCTCGTCCTTATAGACGTAGGTCGGATAACCAAAGACGCCGCTGGCGATGGCGGCTTGGGTGGTGTCTTTAAAGGCTTGGTCGAAACTGGGGGCTTTTGAAGCCGCCCATAATGTTTCGCCGTTAAGCCCGGCGGCAGTGGTGAGCTTGGTCAAGGTTTCAGGGGTGCTGACGTCCAACTCATCCGCCCAAACCGCCTTGAGGATGGCGCTCAGCAGCGGCCCTGCGCCTTCACCCGATTCTTGTACGGCGAGGATCAGTTTTGAGGCCGGGGCTTCGGGCACCGGGAAGTGTTTGGGCTGTAAATTCAGCGCCACGTCCAAATGGTCGCTCCAACGCGCCAGTTCCACCAAACGGTAGTCTTTACGATGTTGGGCGCGATCTTTCAGCAGTTGACCGCCGGTGGCGGGAAACAGGTCTGGAGAGCTCAGCGGGTGGTAAATCACCTGTGCCTGGCTGCGTTTTGCGATCTCTTGAAAACGCTGGTCGCCCAGATACGCCCATGGCGAAACAATCGAAAAATAATAATGAAGGGTGATGGGGCTCATAATGGTCTCCGTCCTTGCCTAGCCTGGAATGTATTTAAGCAATGATGTCGGGAATGGAACCACTTTTGAGCTTGGCGATCTGATCTTTGAGCAACAGCTTGCGCTTTTTAAACGCTGCAATTGCAAAAGGTCCGGTGCCGCGTCTGTGGCCAAGCGCTCAATCACGTCGCCCAGATCGCGGTGTTCGGATTTCAGACGTTCGAGTTGGGCGTGGTGATTGTCAACAGTATTGGTCATGAGGGTTCCGTCATAATTCAGCTCACCATATCACAAACAAAAACGGATTTCATACGATCTGAAAGGTGATTTTTTTTGACCACCAGCGCAAGTCCCTGAAATAACGGAGTCTTCAGGTAGGACTTTATTTTTTATATTTGAGGGCGTAAGATTCTTGCCGTACGCACCAATAATCTTGGGAGAAGTTACTATGGCATTGGATAGCAGGATTGATTCGCTGAAGTCACGTCACACCGAATTAGAGGCCATCATCGCAACAAAAGCCTCTCGACCGCATCCCGATGACACTGAAATCCATGCTCTCAAGAAAGAGAAGTTACGAATAAAAGACGAATTGGTTGACCTCACCCGCCATTGACGAACACACTCAACAGAGCCCGTGAGGTTCAAAAATTGAAGCCGGTCTCCCCGAATGGGGAGGCCGGTTTTTTTACAGGTTTCATATTAAGGGAAACAATTATGTCAGACGCGCAGATCAGAACCGGATCGTGTTTATATGGAAACGTGGCTCGGTGATGTTTTTTGCCACCGACGGGGCTGAAAATAAACACAATTTCCATCGGTTCGCTTGACGGCGACACCAACCTCAAACTTTCCGCCCATATTTTTGTGGTGGACAAAGGCGACGACTACAATCTCGAAAAGGATCTGCCCCAATACCCGCAAGGCGGCGACAAAATACCGATGCCGACAAAGGAGAATTAGGGTGTGGGATTCTCAAGTATTTTCCAATCTTTGTGATCAATCCCGGCGTCAAGTTAACAATGAGTTCCGCCCGTCGTGGTTCCCCGTGCCCCCAGGGTTGTTCAACGCTAATCACTTGACGGGCCGTTTTGGGATTCCCAAAGTGGCATTTTTCTGAATCTATGTGAGTGCAACTAATTTGGAGCCGCAC
>JAESUA010000166.1 GCA_016763255.1 Magnetovibrio sp.
CTCGAAAATACGGAGGCACTGGCATGGGTTTGCCATTGTCAAAAAGCCTGGTCGAGGCCCACGGCGGAACTTTGGACATCCGTTCGCGTCTGGGCCATGGCACCACCGTGGTTGCCCATTTTCCACCGCAACGTTCGATCATGGTTGATGCCCAACCTGGCGCCACACCAGATGCCACTGGGGGGGCAGACATGAAATCACCGGACACAGATGCCGAGGGGGAGGTGGCACCCGTATCCGGTGATGACAGCGACAAGAAAACACCGACCATGCACTGAAGCTTTAGGGGCTTCGAAAATTTGTGCAGTGCCGAACTTTGGGGGAGGGCACCTTAGTGGGGGTCGTCTTGTCTAAGGCCTTACGGCCATTCTTTAATCCTTATTCGGCGGCCTTAACGGCAGTTGGTGTGGCGATTTTTCGGATGGCTCGCTTCAAAAGATTGAGGTTGTTGATCAGAGACGCCGCCAACGAAGCCAAGGCGACGGCAAATAATATGGTCACAATGGCCGAAGGCGTGGAGGTCACCACATCGGGTGCGGTGTAGGCCAGCGTGCCAATTGCGGCGAGGCCAAGCCCCACGGTACGGATATTGGAACAGCGTTGGCACTCGACAACGCGTTTTTTGACATAGTGAATGTCAAAATCGTTGAAGTGCTTAACACCGACATAGAGGTTGCCGCTGGTTTTGCAAAAATCGCGCAACTTGGGACCTGCAAATTTGTCTGTGCTGTGAACGCTGAACACGGTATGATTTAGGGCTTTTTTCAGGGCCTTTTTCAGTTTGACGACCGGTTTTTGGCCCTCGGCTCCTTTGGCATTAATCAATGTGCTGTTCTTGTACAGGGTTTCGAGATCGGTGGATGTCATTTACGAAGGGCTTTCTCGTTCGACGCTCTGTCTTGTGGCGAATCGCTCCGCCACGCCTAAATCTGTCGCAGCCCCCGGCTTCCTCAGCGTTTGCCAAACGTAAAATCGTAAACCGATCTTTACGGGGAGTGTCCCTGCACTTATTGCGACGCAGCAACTATATTGCGGCGCACAATATAGAAAATACAGCCAAAAGTCTACCCGTTAGTGTGGGATGAATAAATAATATGATTCTATTTTAAAATCAATATGTTAGTTAATTATTGGGCTGTGTAATGTTCGATTAAACACATATTATATGTATAATTACGTAGATATTGTATGCAATCGCATTGGGGCGTTTCGGCTCAGCGGGCGTTTTTGCGCAGCAGGGAAAAACCTTGACGCAACTGCTCAAGCAGTCGCCGCGGGTTGGTCAAATTGCGCCATGCCGTACGGCTTAAGAATTTTGGCCGCAAATAAAAACGACGGTTAAAACGCTTGCGCATATGCAAAATCGTTTCAGGGGAAAGGGTGTCGCTGGACAACACCGAGGTTTCGCCGCTTTGATCCATATTGGCCAATTGTTCACTGACCAGACCATCGGCCACCATCTGGCGACGAAGCTGGGTTCCGGCGCGGGGGATGGCAGTGTGCACCGACAAATAATCGGGGTCAAGATCACACACAAAATCCATGGTGGCTTCGATGTCGGACTTTGTTTCACCGGGCAGGCCAACGATCACCGTGGCCACGGTTTCCAGACCGGCACGCCGACAGGCCGCAAATGCGGTCCTCATTTGAGGGGTGGAAAAATCCTTGTGAATGACTTGTAACGTTTCAGCCTTGGCGGTTTCGACGCCCATGATCACCGTGTGGCAGCCTTTGTCGGACATCATTTTGGCGAGTTCATCATCGATGCAGTCGGGTCGCGTAAAACAGGTCCAGCCAAAACGATTTTTGCCACTTGGCAGCAGCTCGAGAAACTGCAGTGCACGCGGGCGGCTGATGGCGAAGGTCTGATCCCACAGGGCAAATTCACGAATGCCCAAAGCCTGAAGACTGTTTAATTCCGCGGCCACTTCGTTCAGCGGGCGGGTGTGATAGGTCAGTTGGGCCATGACGCAAAAGGTACAGCGATAGGGGCAGCCATAATCGGTCAGCACGCTGGCAAATGGGGTGCGGGTGGCAAAGGGAAACCGGTAAGGCTTGTCTTTGAACAAGGCGTGCGGCGGCAGGCCAACCTGAATGGTTTTGCCGCTTCTGGGTGGGGCCTGATGAGTTCCCGAATCCGTTTTGTAGATGAGATCGGATAAGTTTTTTCGTTCACCAGCGGCAAAGCGCACCGCAGCATCGGTGGAAAAATCCAGGGTTACCGCATCCAGCAATCCGGCTTCGACCCATTGCTGGCCGTGTTCGCGCAACACGTCGCCGCTGCCGATCAAGATGATTTGTGGTGCGCGCGTGCGTAAGGCCTTGAGAAACTCTGCGTCCTCATCGACGCTCACCGCGCCCACCAAGGTGAACACCACCTGCGCCCCGCTGGCCTCGATGGCGGACAAGGTCTCAGCAACGCTCATTTGATCGACGATCGCGTCGATGGCTTGGGTGTGCCAGCCCTGGGCATCGAACTGCGCGCCTGCATGCAGTAAATCAATAGGCGGGAAGGTGTAGCCGGTGCGTGAAAGTTTGCTACAGTAATAGTCACGGATATAGGTTTTTTGGCCCGGTGGATTGAGGAGCAAGGCGCGGCGTGTCGAAGTCATATACAAAGTCTCGCAAAAAAAACGTTAGCTTGGCATCGCTTCAGTACATCGAAAATATATTCGGTAGTATAGTTTGCGGGCTTTTGCATTTGCCAGCCCAATTGATCGCCAAGCCACAAAATATGAATCCGCTTGATGTGCGCAAGGTGCTGATCATCAAGTTTTTTGGCATCGGCAGCCTGGTATTGGCGGAACCGTTTTTTCGTCAAACCCGTAAATTATTCCCCAATGCGCAAATCCACCTTTTGACTCTCAACTCGAATCGCGACGTGATGACTCTAATTGGCGGCGTCGACCACGTTCATTTCGTCAACCTTGGGGCACATATTTTTCAAGCCATCGGGGCTTTTGTCGGCTGTGTGGTAAACGTCTTTTCCAAGCGCTTCGAGGTGGTCTTGGATATGGAATTTTACACCCGCGCCTCGGCGGTGGTGTCGTTGGCGTCATTGGCACCAGTGCGCATCGGCTATCACGCCCAGGGCATCTATCGCGGCTCGATTCAAAGCCATCGGGTGCCGTTTAACAGCTATTGGCATGTCTCACGCAATTTCCTCAGCCTTTTGGAGCCCTTCGGCTACCGGGTCGGTACGGTTCCCGCGGTGCCTGTTTTGGATTTGCCCCAGGCCCCACTTGCAGCGACACAAAAGTTTGTCGAAAGCTTGAATGGCGAGGCCGCGGCTGGGCGCTTTATCGTGATCAACGTCAACGCCGGTGAATTGGCGTTTGAACGACGTTGGTATCCCGATCGATTTGCGGCCTTGGCGGCCCATCTCAGCATAAAATATAGCTTGCCATGTGTATTTATCGGATCACCTGGAGAACGCGATTACGTCGAGCAGGTGGTGCAGGGCGTGCGCGCTCAAGGAGGCCTTGCCCACAATGCGGCTGGGGTATTGGGCTTGCCCGCCATGGCGCAGGTGTGTGCAAAAAGCCTGTTGGTGATCAGCAACGATTCCGGACCTTTGCACGTGGCGGCGGCAACCGGCACGC
>JAESUA010000167.1 GCA_016763255.1 Magnetovibrio sp.
AAAAACCATAAACAACGGTGGGAATACCGGCCAAAATTTCAAGGATTGGCTTAACCCAATTGCGCACGGTGGCGTGGGCGTATTCCGCCAGATAGATGGCCGCAAACAACCCCAGCGGGGCCGCCACAAACATCGCGATGGCACTGATCAATAGTGTTCCGGCAAACAATGGGATCGCACCAAATGATCCCGAAGCCCCGACTTGATCTTCGCGGATGGCCGTTTGCGGGCTCCAATGCGTACCGAACAAAAAATCGGTAAGCGGGATTTCGCCGAAAAAACGCAGGGATTCGAACAACAACGATGCGATGATGCCAACCGTGCTTAAGATAGCGACCGTGGAACTGGCGATTAAAATGCCTTTGATCACTTTTTCCATGGCCTGTTTCGCACGCCGTGACGGTGTACCCAAAAGACCTTGCGAGGGCATCTGGCCTCCACCGTTTGTCCCGTTTGCGCGAATTTTTGATGTCGTTGACGTTGTCACGTCGCTCTCTCCAAACAAATTCCGGCGACGGCCTCAATACGTTCACCGCCGCCGGTGTTTTGCTGTGGCTTGATGGGCCGATTACATGGACAAGTTGGCCATGGATTTTGCATCGTTTGAAAATTTGGCGCGTTCCGACTTGGGCATCGGGATCAAACCCTTGTCGGCCAAATAACCTTCGTCGCCCCACGCTTTGTTGGAGGTGAATTCGCTCACGAATTCTTGCATACCGGGGATTTTACCGATGTGTGCGGTCTTGACGTAGAAGTACAAGGCGCGCGAAACCGGGTAATCACCAGACGCGATATTTTCAAACGTCACGTCTTTGCCATTGATCGAGGAGCCTTGAACTTTGTCGGCGTTTTGGTCCAAGAAGCTGTAACCGAAGATGCCCAGGGCGTTCGGGTTGGCGACCAATTTTTGCACAATCAAATTATCGTTTTCGCCAGCCTCAATGTAAGCACCGTCTTCACGCACCGTGTGGCACAGAGCCTTGTAAGCTTGTTTGTCTTTTTTCTTCAGCGCCTTGATCCAGGGAATGGTTTTGCAGCCCCCTTCCAGGGCCAGTTCGGCAAACGCGTCACGGGTGCCAGAGGTCGGCGGCGGGCCGAGCACTTCGATCTTCACGTTGGGCAGATCCGAACGCACGTCTTTCCAGGTTTTATTCGGGTTGGCTTGAGTCTTGCCAGCTTCACCGGTCGGCACATTTTTGGCCAGGGCGAGGAACAAGTCCTGAAGGCTGAGATCGAACTTTACGGCTTTTTTAGAGTTAGCGATGGCGATGCCGTCATACCCGATTTTGACTTCGGTGATGTTGGTGATGCCGTTCTTGGCGCACTTCTCAACTTCGCTTTTTTTGATCCGGCGAGAGGCGTTGGTGATGTCCGGATGTTGGTCGCCGGTACCGGCGCAAAACAACTTCAGACCGCCGCCAGAGCCGGTGGACTCGACAACCGGGGTCTTAAAGCTGGAGGTCTTGCCGAACTGTTCGGCAACCGCGGTGGAAAACGGGAAAACCGTGGATGAACCAACGATGCGAATTTGATCACGGGCCTGGGCCGCGCCGGCAACACAAATAGCCGCGAGGGCTGCAGCCGTAATGGTCTTCTTGAACATCTCGTTCAAACTCCTTTAAAGGGCACAATAGCTTCGACAACCCTGCGGCTTACATAAGCCGCATTTATTGGCTGTCACGCAGGCAAGCTAGTGGCCTGGCGCGTCCCTTTTATGAAGTTTGTGTTACAGGTTTGTGACTCTCAATAAATCAAGGATTTGTGCGGATTTGACGGTCCATAATTGGCAACTGCACGCTAAAACATGACCCCTTGCCAATTACGCTTGTCACATTAAGACGTCCGCGATGACGATTCACAATGTGCTTGACGATGGCCAGACCAAGCCCGGTGCCGCCCATGGCGCGCGAACGCCCCTTATCAATACGGTAAAAGCGCTCGGTCAATCGCGGCAGATGTTCGGCGGCGATACCATCGCCTTGATCGGTGATGGAAACGTCCACCCCCGGCGTTCCGGTTTCAACCATAGCCGCAACAGCACGGGCCGAAATGATGACGGAGGTTTTCTCCGCACCGTACTTAATAGCGTTTTCGATTAAGTTCTGGAACACTTCACGCAATTGGTCTGCATCCCCCGGAACATCCGCCAAATCGTCCGGAAGGTTTACGGCAAGCATCATATTTTTTTTGCTGACCTTGATTTGCACCGTCTCGACCACTCCAGATATGATGGCACTCAGCGACACCGGTTGCGTCGGACGAATGTGTTCGTTCACTTCGATCTTGGACAACGACAACAAATCATCGATCAGACGCGCCATGCGCCCGGCTTCACCCTCCATAATTTTCAAAAAACGCACTTGCGCTTCAGCATCATCTTGGGCGGTGGTTTGCAGCGTCTCGATAAACCCGGTGAGCGCCGACAAAGGCGAACGCAATTCGTGACTGACATTGGCGACAAAATCGGCACGCATGTTTTCAACCGATTTTAGCGCCGTTACTTCGTGGAGCGCCGCCACCGCACGCAATGACATGGCTGCACCCTTGGGCACCCCCATAACCTGCAGATGGAAAATGCGCCGCACCGGCGTTTCAAACAACAGCTCGGTTTGCGCACGTACCAAGGTTCCGGCTACGGTTTTTTTCAAGATGTCTTGGGCCTCGGGTTGGCGCAATGTGAGGCAGATATCACGGCCATGAACACCGCTGCCAAGTAACTCTTCCGCAGCACGATTGGCGGCCACCACCCGGCGCCGTCCATCCAACAACAACACCGGATCCGGCAACGCATCAACCACCACAGATGCCAAGGTGGTATCAACCTTGGTGATGGTTTCTAGAAAGGTACGGCTTTGTTTTAATCCAGCCCAAATTGCCCCCAAGCCAATGACCGACGCACTTAGCAAGGCTTCGGTCACGGTGACGGTTTTATCGGCTGCAAATGCCGCCAATAGCGTAAACCCCGGCACCATAGCGGCGAGCGGGGCAATGGAAAAATCTGTGGGTATCAAACGTCGCATGGAGAGATGAGGTCACTTTCAATTGAGAGCGATGGATAATTTAGCGTCACAAGGTCCGCTCATATCGCCGCTACCTTACTTCATAGTCAGGCTACAGTGCATGAATAATGCCCCATATTGACGGCAAGATACGACTGTCAACAACCATCATGAGTTGAAAGTGGTCGCCCAATAGCACGGGTTTTCTATATGTCGGGCGATTGAGCTGGTGTAAGGTTTATTGGGCTAGAAACACCATAAGTTATTTTATTGACGTGATGTTTCACCTGGGGGGGAGCGAGTTCAATGGGTAATCAAGACCCTGAAAATCAATGCTTATGCCGTGCAAACATGGCAGAGGAAGCCAGCGAGCTTCTCGGTGAATTGGCCAATACCGAACGTTTAATGATCATTGCGCTTTTGCATGAGCTAGGCGAAATGCACGTCAATGAGATGGTCGAAACATTGGGTGCCAACCGCGCCAGTTTATCGCGACACCTTGGCCGCCTCCGCGATCAACTCATGGTCACCACCCGACGTAAGCACAACCGCATTTATTATGCGCTGAACCTTCCTAAAGCCGCAGGACTGATCAAAATCATTGGCACATTGATGGCCCCCAAGGGGCGCGAAATCAACGATTCAAAAGCCGAATAAAGCTTCATGTTTCGTCTCAACCCATGCTTTTACATGAACCGATAGAACATCATATCCAGGAAAAAATGCCCCGAACATGAGGCCTGAAGAGTGTGTCTATGGCCAACACACTCAACTGCGCGCCAAAGTCTAATAATCCCACCTAAATTGCTTCAATTTCACGCAACTTTATTACGCAATTTACAAAATAAAAACCCACATTAATCAACGGGTTAATACCATATTACTACACATTCCAAACTCCGAAGAAACTTTGTTTTGTAAGCACTTAGGGTTTTGATCTAAAATTTTTATAGAAGAAAATTCACACCGCGATACTGATCAAACAAACCCAAAAATGGGGGGGGAATGAACCAATGGACGACTGCGCCGCGCTTGACTGCACTCAGATCAAAGCAGCCTGCCAGGACATGGCCTGCACAGAACTTCTCGAATTTCTCATCAAAGAAAAATTTCCAGGAAAGATAGCGGTTACCGCATCTCTACGCGCACGGTCCGTGATCGTGCAGCATATGATTTCCGAAATAGATCCAACCATCCCCATTATCTACTGTAACGCGGGCAAAGCGTTCCCCGAAAGTAAAGAGTACCAACAAGAGATGGTCTCACGCTTTGGCTTCACCAGGGTACTGAGCCCCATTGGCACCGAGGAGACCGCAATTCAAAGCGGTGATTTGGACCACATCGAGTGGGTCAAGGCCCAGTACGACCGGCAGACCGGCGGCACCCAAGAAGCCATGCACCTGAACAACACCTTGGCAAAATATGATTGCTGGATCAGCGCGGTTTACCACTTCGACCAAGACAGCGCCACACGCTCACGCGTCGAACGTGAAGGTTTGCTGGTGCGCGTCAACCCGATCCTTGATTGGGATGCGGACCGGGTGCAGGACTTCATGACACAGTTTGAGCTGCCCTATCACAAGTTGGCCAAAACACCGGTGAACATGGATGAAAAACATGGCGACGGCACCGAAGTACAGACCATGGCCTTCTAAGCCACCTCACTGATAACGACCAAATAAAAACCGCCCGCTTTCTCAGCGGGCGGTTTTTATATGAGAGTTCAGTTTAGCTGGCCTGGGCGACGATGGCCGGATGCAGGCTGGTTTCAAAGCGAACCGTATCCGGATTCCAGCGGTGCAGCTGATAAAGCGGCTGATCTGCCAGAGTGTCATCATACTCACCGATGCGATTGTCCGGCGGCAAGCTGGGCGTCACGGTGGCGACGCAAGTTTCCAGATCGACGCTGAACGGACGATGGGCGTGGCCGCAGAACATGTGCACCACCTGTTTGTGATGACTGACCAAATCCAAAAAAGCATCTGCCAAAATCTTATCGTCGAACTGGAATGGATGCGACGATGTGGTGACCTCAAACGGTGGATGATGCATAAACAGCGCCGTTGGTGTATCGGGTGCCTCTTTAAGCATCTCTTCCAGCGCCGCCAAACGCACCGAACAGGTGGTGCCGACGTTGCGTTCGCGATGTTGGGTATCCATTGCGATCAGCCGCACAGCAAATCCTTCGACGGAATAGAGAACAAAACCATCCGCCGTGCCTGCCCCGCCTAAGTCTTTCAGACCAGCGATCAAATTGTCGCAATTGTCACGATTGCCCAAGGCGCAAAAAACCGGCATGGACAATTGGC
>JAESUA010000168.1 GCA_016763255.1 Magnetovibrio sp.
GATACATCGCCACCTGACGCGGACGCGCCACCGAACGCGCCCGGCGCGCCGAATGCATGTCTGAGGTGCGGATGTTGAAATGCGCCGCGACTTTCTTTTGAATTTCTTCGATGGTCACCCGGCGATCATGGGCGCGGATCAAGTCGTGCAAAACGTCCTGCACGCTTTCCAAGGTGATGTCACGGCCCACCAGCGATGCGTGGGCGGCGACGCGGTTGAGCGCGCCTTCCAGCTCACGGACGTTGGACGTGATCTTATGGGCGATGAATTCCATCACCTTAATCGGCACATCAACGCCCATGCGTTCGGCCTTGGTCTGCAAAATGCCCAGACGCAATTCATAGTTGGTGGCATGAATATCAGCCACCAGACCACAGTTGAGGCGCGATTTAAGGCGTTCTTCCATGCCTTCCAGATCGGACGGGGATTTATCCGCCGAAATGACGATCTGGCGACCTTGATCAACCAGCGCATTGAAGGTATGGAAAAATTCTTCCTGGGTGGAATCCTTGCCGGAAATAAATTGCACATCATCGATCATCAACACATCGACGTTGCGAAACTGGTCCTTAAAATCGAAGGTATTTTGATCACGCAACGCCCGAATAAAGCGATACATGAACTTTTCCGCCGACATGTAAATGACGGTGCGGTTTGGATTCACCTCACGAATGCGCCAGGCAATGGCGTGCATCAGATGAGTTTTGCCGAGTCCCACGCCGCCATACAAGAACAACGGATTAAATTGTGCGGTGGGGCTTTCGGCGACGCGCTTGGCGGCGGCATAGGCAAATTCGTTGGGCTTGCCGACGACGAAATTGTCAAAGGTATAGCGGGTGTCCAACGGCGCGCTGATTTCCAATGCCGTATCGTTGGCCGGACGCACCTGAGCCAATTCGGCGGAAGCCATGCGTGCCGGGGCCATATGCGTCTGACCCGAATGGGGACGTGTATGAGACAAACCCGACACCGAAGATGGTGATGAGGACAGTGTTGAGGGCACGGCGGTCGTGGGGGCCGTGGGGGTCGAGCTCAAAACCGATTTTGCGCCCCGTTTCTCATCCGAGCGACCGTAATCGGCCTGGACGAACACTTCAACGTCCTTGACCTCGGTATTGATGTTGCTCCACAGCTCGCCCAAGCGATCCACATAGTGGGCAATTACCCAATCTTTCATAAACCGAGTCGGCACAGATATACGCACCTGGCCATCGGTCATTTCACGCACCGTCATGGGCTTCAGCCAGCTTTGAAATGCCGCTTCGCCAATTTCATCGCGCAGGCTGCTCAGCACATCATCCCACTGTGCCGCAACCAGGGTGTCAACGCTCCCCACGCTCATCAAAGTATCCCCTCGCCACAGGCTAAAAATTCGTTGTCATGATAATGGGTCGCCGCGGTGTTGCTCTGGACCCTCAGAAGCTTTGAGAACATACGTTCCTGACGCCTCGTCAGTGAGTGATTTGACTGCACCGGCACCCCGGCAAACGCTACATGTGTATTCATCTTTTCAAGACGCCTTAAAATTGAACATTATCTTCCCGTCCGGCATCCGAAGGTCTTCGGAATTAAATACCGGTTAGCCCTAAATCAAGGGACATGAGCGTATGTTTTTTTATTTATATGCCTGACTTACGTAGTGCGTGTCGATTCAAGTAATATTGTATTTAGAAGTTGCAAATACTTAGTGATGAGGACCGCAGTCTCAGCTGCTTCATCCTCTGAAAGAAGGAGTACTTATTAAAAGACTGTCACGTGTCCCCTCAGAGCCAATCGACAAAATGGATACTAGAGGCCTCGGCGCTATGATTCAATGAGATCGAAAGGGGAACAAGTGAAAAAATTTGCTTGACTCAACGGCCCCCTCAAAATCCATCCACGCTATCCACAGGGCGCTCAAAATGTATGGGGAATGCCCATACATTCACATGATTCAACGTACAATATGCATGCCACCATATATGGACACCGCACACCAAATGCATGCCATATCAGGGCACCGGCACCGAATCACAACAAGATCGAGCTAACCTGTGCAGCTCGGCTTTGACTGGCTTGCTCATCAGTTATCAACAGGTCAGCGCCCGAAAAATATTTTTCTCAAAACACCCACCACTCAATACGGATGACTCTGTAGCAGCCGCCCAAATGGGCACAAAAAAAGCCCCGCCCCGAAAACGGAGTACGGCTTTAATTGTGTCTTTAGAAACGGTGCAAGAAGCCTAAGAGCTTCAGCCCATCGCCTTGATGCTTGCGGAAAGGCGCGAGACCTTACGCGAAACGGTATTTTTGGGGAAGATTCCCAATTGAGCGCCACGCGCCATCGTCGGCTCTGCAGCCTTGAAAGCTTCAACAGCAGCAGCTTTATCACCGGCGGTGATTGCGGCCTCTACCTTCTTGACAGCGGTGCGGATGCTGCCACGACGCGCGCCATTAACAACGGTGCGACGAGCAGTTTGACGGATACGCTTTTTAGCGGATTTATGATTAGCCATTTTTTATTAACCTTTGCGTTGAACGCATGTTCGACGGAAGCGCGGTTTATAGAGGGCCTCAGGCACCTCGTCAAGCCTTATCAGGGCTATTTTAGCGCCTTTTGATACCTTAGCGATTCTCAAATTTAGGCTTTCGCTTTTCAATAAACGCCGCCATACCTTCCTTTTGATCAAAGGTCGCAAAACAGGCATGGAACAAGCGGCGCTCATAGCGCACTCCCTCGGTGAGGGTGGTCTCGAACGCCCGATTGACGGATTCCTTGGCCATTTTCACGGTCGAGCGCGAGAACGTCGCCATGGTGGCGGCCATTTTCATGACTTCCTCCATCAGCTTATCCGTCTCCACCACACGGGCCACCAGGCCGGCGCGTTCGGCCTCATGGGCGTCCATCATGCGCCCGGTGAGGATCATTTCCATGGCCTTGGCCTTGCCCACCGCACGGGTTAGACGTTGGGTGCCGCCGATGCCCGGGACGATGCCCAGGGTGATTTCCGGCTGGCCGAACTTGGCATTTTCAGCAGCAATGATCAGATCACACATCATCGCCATTTCACAACCGCCGCCCAGCGCAAAGCCCGACACCGCCGCGATCACCGGCTTGTGACAACTGCTGATGCGATCCCACGGACCGGAAATAAAATCACCCATATAGGCGTCATTAAAAGATTTATCGGCCATTTCCTTAATGTCCGCACCGGCGGCAAAGGCCTTTTCAGACCCGGTCAGCACGATCACATGGACCTCATCATCGGCCTCAAACGCATCCAAGGCTTGGCCCATCTCGCCGATCATATGCGCATTTAAGGCATTCAGCGCCTGGGGCCGATTGAAGGTGATCACACCAACCCGGTCTTGGACTTCAATAAGAATGCTCTCAAACGCCATAGCGGTCGTCTCCAACATATTCGGGGTTCCGTTTTTTCTGATTTTATTTTTTA
>JAESUA010000169.1 GCA_016763255.1 Magnetovibrio sp.
GTTCCAAGCCATTGAATCACTTAATAGTTAATGAGTTCTGACCCTAGAGATCAGGTCGAACATGGGCCGGAATGGTTTGAATGCTGCTGCGGGGAGTTTAGAAATAATATTTTCCGCAAAATTCACTTTATTTCCAATGAATGAGACGACTTTACCTCCCCCACATATCGATTTTTCTACAAAGTGATCGTTCATTCCTTCAAAGCCATAAAAAAGCAGTTCTATTGATAACGATGACGACGAACCGCAAGCTGCCCATGCTTTGTCATCCTCATTTAAGACCTGACTTTTTATCGTGGCATTTTGCGGGACAGGTAAGAGAATGGCAAAATGATGTTCGTATGATAATTGCTTAGCCAACCCCTTGTATGGGTCCTCTTCTACAGGCGTACAGTTTTTAAAACCATTCCATGAGTTGTAAGCATCATCAAAATCAAATAATGCAAACATTTTACGGTTTGGGAAATTTATACTGAGATCAGTCCGGGAGAACAACCCCCTCAAAAATGTGTGGTCAAAAGCGTTTTGAATACCAAAATGACATTTATCACCATAAAGTTTTTCCCATGCTATCTCTAAAATCACCTCATCTGATACGCCTTCTGTGAATAGAACAGGGCCATCTGAACCGCGAATAAAGTTATTAATACTAATACGAGCTTCGTTTTCTGAAAATGTAATCAGACCAGCTGATAGAGATTTGATAACGTCCATTTTATTTGCAGGATTTGTGAGGACATTTTTGCCATCAAATTCAAAGAGGGTAATCGTTGCATTTTGAATTGGCGTGATTGTCGCTGCACTGTGGCTACTCATAAGGATATGATTATTGTCGGTGCCATGACCTGCAATCTCAGCAACTTGATCAAGAAACTGAAATTGCATTCAGGGTGCAGGAAAGCGTCCGGTTCATCTAAGAGCGTGATGTAGTTTCCGCCCTTATCTTTGAAAATTTCAGCCAGGGCGTAAATGTAAACAGATTGGAATTGCCTATCGCTTCAAGTAACTAGCGTTGAACAGCCCTGCCCGTCAAAACCTCTGGTTATGTTTGGTGGTTTTAAAGGTGAAACAGAGCTTTGGAATTACGAAACCGGAAAATTGATTAATAAATTTCGAAGCCAATCTGGTGCAGTCAGGGGAATTTCTTACAGCCCTGACGGTCGTTACTTCGTAACAGGTGGGAACAATACAATAGCGACGCAGGTTTCCGGCGTGCTTACCAAACTTGAAGATCTAGATATCGTTCGGGTTTGGGGTGCGCAATCTTTGGAAATTTTGCATCGATATGAATTTGGAGAATGGGGGAGAAGGGTCAATGGCCTCCACTACAGTCCGAATGGGAACCTCATTGCGGTGACCTATGGCGACGAACTGCTTCTTTTAGACGCCCACAGCAGTGACGTTCTTCTCAGAGAAAAAAGTAACAATTTATTGCAACGCCTTGCTTTTAGTCCCGATGGCAGCAAGCTCGCTGTCAGTGGGAATAAGTCAGTGTGGGTTTTCAGCGTACATGAACAGAACTGATGGCGTCTACCACGGGTCAAAAGCTGACCGAAACACCACTCCCAGATTTCATCTGCTTTAACACGCAAAACGGACACAACCACCCGGCCCTTGACCTGGCGTGAATAATTTCGCACCCTCTCGACTATAGGGGGAATTTTTTACATATGCTACCACCACAAAATGATCGTTTGGACTGGCTGCGCCTTTTTCGCAGCCGCAATGTCGGGCCGATCACCTTTTATAAATTGCTGGAACGCTTCGGCACCGCAGCGGCGTCACTTGATGCCCTGCCGAGCATGGCCAAGCGCGGAGGGGCGCGGACCTTTAAGGCGTTTCCCAAGGCTGAGGCTGAGGCCGAGATTGAGGCGTTGGAAAAGCTTGGTGGGCGTTTTGTGATCCGCTCCGACGAATATTACCCGCGCCTGTTGGCCCAGGTCGAAGACGCACCACCGGTGTTGAGCGTTTTGGGCCATCCGCATCTTTTGAGCAAGCGCACCATCGCCATCGTTGGCGCGCGAAATGCATCGCTGAACGGCAAAAACTTTGCCCGGCGCATCGCCGCTGATTTGGGCGCGGCGGGCTTGTTGATCGCATCGGGCATGGCCCGAGGTCTTGACGCCGCAGCCCACCAAGGGGCGATGGAGACCGGCACCGTAGCGGTTATGGGCGGCGGTGTGGATGTGATTTACCCACACGAAAACGAACCGCTTTATCATGAATTATGCGAGCGCGGCGCGATCCTTTCCGAGGTGCCGTTGGCCACCAAACCCCAGGCCCGCCATTTTCCCAAGCGCAACCGCATCATATCGTGCATGGCGCGCGGCACTGTGGTGGTCGAGGCGTCGTTAAAATCGGGGTCTTTGATCACCGCGCGCATGGCCTTGGAACAGGGTCGCGAGGTGTTCGCCGTGCCCGGCTCGCCCAGTGACCCACGGGCCATGGGGTGCAACAAAATGATCAAAGACGGTGCCAATCTGACACAAAATGCCGAAGATGTTTTAGACGTATTGAGGCCCATTCTTTCGAGCCCTTTATCAGAACCTAAACCATTGGACTTTAAGCAAAAATCACTGCCCTTTCCAGATGAGAATGAACTCAACAAAGCCCACACCGAAATCCAAGAAATGCTATCACCCGCACCGGTTACGGTTGACGAATTGGTTCGTAACTGCCAATTCTCCCCTGCAACCGTTTCGTTGGTGCTTCTTGAATTAGAGCTCGCGGGACGTCTCGAACGCCACCCCGGCAACCGGGTGTCACTTATATAGTATGTAAAAAGATTGGCTTGAAATTTCATGCACGTCGTCGTCGTTGAATCACCCGCGAAAGCGAAAACCATCAACAAGTACCTTGGGCCTAATTACAAGGTTCTTGCCAGCTATGGCCACATCCGCGACCTGCCGTCGAAGGACGGATCGGTGCGTCCGGATGAAGACTTCGCCATGGATTGGGAAATCGACGCCCGCTCCGCCAAACAAGTCAAGGAAATTGCCGACGCCATGAAGGGCGCCGACGGTTTGTACCTCGCGACCGATCCGGATCGTGAAGGCGAAGCCATTGCTTGGCATGTGCGTGAAGTTCTGGAAAAGAAAAAGCTCCTCAAGGGCAAAGAGGTCAAACGCGTGGTCTTTAACGAGATCACCAAGTCGGCCATCGTCGAGGCCTTCAATCAACCGCGTGAACTCGACAACGAACTGGTCGACGCCTACATGGCGCGCCGTGCGTTGGATTATTTGGTGGGTTTCAACTTAAGCCCGGTGTTGTGGCGCAAGCTGCCCGGTTCACGTTCCGCCGGCCGGGTGCAATCGGTGGCGTTGCGTTTGCTGTGCGAACGCGAAACTGATATCGAAGCCTTCAAGCCGCAAGAATACTGGTCCGTGCATGGCACGTTTGACACCGGTTCGGGCATCATGGTCGATACCAACCTGACCTTTTTGGACAGCGAAAAGCTGGGCAAGATGAGCCTCACGTGTGAAGCCGATGCCCTGCGCGCCCAAAAAGCGATTGAAAGCGGCCCGTTTTCGGTCGCCAAGATCGAAAAGAAAAAGACCCGGCGCAATCCTTCGCCGCCGTTCACCACCTCAACCTTGCAGCAGGACGCCTCACGCAAGCTGCATTTTTCGGCCAAGAAAACCATGCAGGTGGCTCAACGTCTTTACGAAGGCGTCAACATCGGCGGCGAGACCGTCGGTTTGATCACCTACATGCGTACCGATGGCGTGACCATGGCCGGTGAAGCGGTCAGCGCGTGCCGTTCTTTGATCGGCAAAAACTATGGCGAGGCATATCTGCCCGCCACACCAAGGGTTTACAAAACCAAAGCTAAAAACGCCCAAGAAGCGCACGAAGCGATCCGTCCCACCGACGTGTTTCGCAAGCCCAAAGACATGACCGGGCACCTCGATGCGGATCAGATGAAACTTTATGATTTGATCTGGAAGCGCACCATTTCCTGTCAAATGGAACCGATGGTTTTGGATCAAGTGGCGGTCGACGTCGCCCAGGCCGAACGCACCGTGGTGATGCGCGCCACCGGATCGATCATCGCCTTTGACGGCTTTTACCGCGTCTATCACGAAAGCCGCGAAGAAGGTGCAGCCAAGGATGACGACCAGCGCATCCTGCCCGATATGACCCAAGGCCAAGCCATGGCCCTGAGCAAGGTCAGCCCGGAACAGCATTTCACCCAGCCGCCCCCGCGCTTTTCTGAAGCCAGCCTGGTGAAACGCTTGGAAGAATTGGGCATCGGTCGGCCTTCGACCTATGCCTCGATCATTTCGGTGTGCAAGACCGCAATTATGTGACCTTGGAAAAGCGCCGTTTTTTCCCCGAAGACCGTGGCCGCTTGGTGACCACGTTCCTGTCACAATTTTTCGCGCGCTACGTCGAATACGATTTCACCGCCAATCTCGAACAACAGCTCGATGACATTTCCGGCGGACGCATCGCCTGGAAAACTGTGCTGCGGGAATTTTGGACCAATTTTTCCGCCGCCGTCGAAGGCATCAAAGAGCTGCGCGTGCGCGAAGTGCTCGACACCTTGGACGAGGTTCTGGCCCCGCATTTTTTCCCCGAACCGGAAGATGAAGGCGATCCCGATCCCCGCAAATGCCCGTCTTGCGACGATGGCAAGCTGTCGCTCAAGCTGGGCAAGTTCGGTGCCTTTATCGGCTGTTCCAACTACCCCGAATGCCGACTCACCCGCCCGCTGGTGACGCCCGGCAACGGTGACGGCGATCCGGCGATTGCCGAATTGGAAAAAGGCCCCAAGGTTTTGGGCGTCGATCCGGAAACAAAATTGGAAGTCACCCTGCGCAAAGGCCCTTATGGAGTTTACGTGCAGCGCGGTGACATTGACCCGGAAGACAAAAAGTTCAAACCCAAGCGCGCCAGCCTGCCCAAGGGCGAAAGCCCGGCGGATTTGACCTTTGAACGCGCCCAAGGGCTATTGACCCTGCCGCGCAAAATCGGTCCACACCCCGAAGATCAACAAATGATCCAGGCGGGCCTTGGGCGCTTTGGCCCTTATCTGCAATACGCCGGCATGTACGTATCGCTCAAAGAAGACGACCCGGTCCATGTGGGCCTGAACCGCGCGGTGACCTTGATCGCCGAAAGCGGCAAGACTCCGCCGGTGGTCATGGGCGAGCACCCCGACGATAAAAAGCCGATCTTGTTGAAGATCGGCCGCTGGGGCCCATTCGTCACCCACGGTCGCGATCGCGCCAATTTGCCCAAGGATTTGGACAAGGACGATCTGACCCTGGAAAAAGCCCTCGAACTGATCGCCGTCAAGGCCAAACCGAAAAAGGCCACCAAGAAAA
>JAESUA010000170.1 GCA_016763255.1 Magnetovibrio sp.
ACCCCGTCCGGGAGGCGATGGGCCAAGGCCCGTTCCGACACCGGTTCACTTGAGGCAAACAATACAGCTTCGAGCAAGCGCACCAGTTCGGGATCGATTTCAGCGTCCTGGGCCCCATCGATATCGTCGAAATCATCGTCTTCAAGTTCGTCAAAAGCCACATTGGCAGCCTTAGTAGCGGCTTCACGGGCCTGAGCAGGATCAAGGGCGGCAGGCTTTTCCCCTGCCTCATCGCTTTCGACCTGGGCCGGCACATCGCCTTCCACCGGAACGTCAGCAATCGGGTCTTCGGATTCGTTTTCGATTTCACTCATGTTTGATCACCGGGCTCTTCTTTGTCCTTAACTTTGTCGTGAACAAAGGGTTTGTCCCAGTCCTCGGTGGTTTGGAATTGAATTTCACCGTACGTACCATCTTGACGGATTTTCATGCGGCCTTCCTTGACCAATTGCAGCACCGCGCCAAAGGTACTGGCCATGGCGGAGCGCCGGGTCAGTGGTTTTTGCAGATCATCGGGCAAAAAACGGGTCAACATGCGCCAATTGGGGGCATGGCCGACCAACGAGCGCAGCCGCACCAACGCATCCTCAATCGCATGCAGTTCCCATGACTGTTCGATGAACAGTGTTTTGGCCTTCGATGAGCGCGACTTTTGATAGGCATAAGCCTGGATCAAGTCGGTGAGCGTTGCATCAAAAATGGTGCGCTGGGTTATGCGGAAACGTTCGCGCGCACCACGCGAATAAAAGTCTTGGCCCAAACGTTCACGCGCCATCAACTCAGCGCCTGCATTTTGCATGGCTTCTAGGCGTTGCAACTGAAAATGCAGCGCGGCCGCCAATTCTTCACCGCTGGGTTCATCTTCAGTGGATATGTCAGGAATCAACAGCCGCGACTTGAGGTACGCCAACCATGCCGCCATCACCAAATAATCGGCTGCCAACTCGAGGTTGGTACGCCGTGCTTCGGTCACAAATTCAAGGTATTGGTCGGCCAACTGGACAATAGAGATATGAATCAAATCGACTTTTTGATTGCGCGCCAAGCTCAGCAACACATCGATGGGACCGGCATAACCATCCACCTCAACCTCAAACGGCGAGATAGTGGGCATATCGGTTAAGCCCTCCTCATCGAATTCCGACAAATATGGTGTGTCGTCCGACATGCACTTCTTTTCCAATGTGCGACCACCGGGCCGCTTATGTGATCCCGGTAAGGGTCAAGATGACTTCCAGGACGAACTGTGCCGGAACCAATACCAAAACACCTAATACGTTCAAATCAAACCCAATCTTGCCACCGATCCAAGGCAGGATAAACAGCATGAAAATCAAGATGCCAAAGCCCGCCCGCTCCAAGCGCGCCATCATGCCCGAAAAAGGATGCGGCAACAGCCCCACGGCGATCCGTCCACCATCCAGTGGCGGCAACGGCAACAGGTTGAACATCGCCAAAATTACATTGACCTTCAAGGCATTGATCAGGTTTAACGCAAGCCAGTCAACGGCGTAATCAGGCGCATATGTGACCACATGCAGCAACAGTGCCGCTGCGATAGCAATCAAGATGTTGGCCCCTGGCCCGGCGGCGGCAACCAGGACCATATCGCGGCGCGGGTTGCGCAACGCCCTAAAATTGACCGGCACGGGTTTGGCGAATCCAAACATGAATTGGCCGCCGCTGATCAACAACAAGCCTGCCGGCATCAATATGGTACCGAACAGATCGATATGCTTGAGGGGGTTGAAGGTAACACGGCCCAAATACTTGGCGGTATTGTCGCCCAACTTGGACGCCACCCAACCGTGGGCGGCTTCGTGCAGGGTCACGGCCAAGATGATGGGTACAACCCAAACGGAGGCCACGGAGAGAAATTGGTTGAGATCAAAGTCCATCATAATGTCTATGAATTCTTAGTTTTCAGGGGAAATCACCCCAGCAAGGTGTTGAAACGTTGGCGCGCGCGCGCCCAATCGGCGTTCTTTTTAAACGGCCGTGTCGCGGCGGCACGGTGAAGTTCACCCAGTTTATAGCGTGCCCAGCCGGTTCGCGCCATCATGCAAGCCCCGCGCGCCACTTCGATCATTTCGCCCACATCCCCATTGCAATGCAGGGCAACGTCACACCCGGCCTCCAAAGAGGCCCGCGTGCGCTCGGCAAAATCACCCGACAAGGCCTGCATCGACAGATCATCGGACACCAAGACGCCCTGAAAACCGATCTGCTTGCGGATCACCTCTTTGATAACGGTGGGCGAAAGGGTCGCGGGCCGATCGGCATCCAGGCTTTGATACACGACATGCGCGGTCATCGCCCAGGCGGCCATGTGTAAGGCGCGAAACGGCACAAAATCAATGGCTTCAAGCACATCGCGCCCGGCATCGACCAGCGGCAGGGCTTTATGACTGTCGACCAACGCGCGGCCATGACCGGGGATATGCTTGATCACCGGGGCGACACCGCCACGCATCAAACCGTCCATAAACGCCTTGGCCAGCACCGAGATGGTCTCGACATCTCCACCAAAGGCACGATCGCCAATGATCGGGTCGGCGCCCGCTTGGGGCACGTCAAGCACCGGGGCGCAATTGATGGTGATGCCAAGATCCGCCAGCTCATAGGCGATCAAACGACCGCCCAACTGAGACGCTTCCAAGCCCTTTTGTGGGTCTTGGCGATAGAGGTCTGCATAGGCCTTAGCCGTTGGGAACTCCGGCCAATGGGGCGGCTTCAGGCGTGCCACACGGCCACCTTCCTGGTCGATCATCACCGGTGCCAGCTTATGATTGACGCAGCCGCGCAACTCATCGACCAAGGCCCGTACTTGATCAGGGCTATCGCAGTTGCGCTGAAACAAGATGAAGCCAAGGGGCTGGGTTTTGACAAAAAACGCGCGTTCTTCGGCCGTCAGCTCCAGACCGGAGCAGCCAAAAACAACGGCGAGTGGTTTAGGGCTTGGCAATCAAGCACCCCACGTTACGTTTGGCCAGTTCATCACAAACGGACTTGGCTTGGGCGCGATTGGCGAACCAGCCGCCTCGAACGCGATAAAAGATCCCCTTGGTGCCCAGGTCGGCACGTTGGATCACCAACTCAAGTCCCCCCAGCACGTCTTTATGTTTTTTGGTCAGGCGCTGCCATTCGCTTTTGGCGTTGGCTTCATTGCGCACGGCTGACAACTGCACCATATACCCCTGCCCGGCGGTCCCTGTTGCCTTGACGACAACCACCGCGGCAGGTTTTGGGATGGGTTTTGGGGCGACCACGACCTTGGCAACCGGTTTTGGCGCTGGCGCAACTGGCTTGGCCTTCACAACCGGCTTAACAAGTTCAGGCGTTTTCGCAACGATGCTGGATGGCGCGGCGGGTGGCGCAACCGGTGGCGGGGCAGGTTTGACTTCAGGGGCAACCACAACCGCTTGGGCAACTTTAGGCTCCAAAGGCTGCGGCATGGCCTTAGGCGGTTTAATCGGTGTCTCAGGCGGTGGCAGTAAGCGTTCGACTTTTGCAGCACCGCCGGTTGATTGATCACCCGCCATGCGGTCATAAACCAGCTTATCACGGTCCGGCACCCTCATGCCGCCGGGATCGGATGGTTTTTCCTTGAGGGCGAACTTCGGTGCCAAAATCATCGGCGCGGTGCCGCGGCGCGCCGTTTCATCGGGCTCTTGCCCCTGCATATACATCCAGCCGGCCCAGCCGCCACCGGCGAGCACTAGCACCAAGACCACCCACAACCACAAGCCATGGCCTTTGTCAGGCTGACTTTTGGCAATGAGTTCAAAGTCCAGAAGCTCGGAAGCGTCGGGGACGTTCTCATCAAATGAATCGGTCGAATCGGATTGAGTATTCATAGGGACAATCTTAGCGTTAAATGATTAACGCATCTCTTCCACAGGGGTGACACCAAACACCTTAAGACCAGATCCAATCACATTGGCAACACCCCTGATCATCGCCAGTCGGGCCAAGGTCAATTCGGTATCGTCCGCGATGATGAAACGCAACGACTTACTTTCCTTGCCCTTATTCCACAGGCCGTGGAATTCGCCCGCCAAATCGCCCAAATAGAAGGCAATGCGGTGCGGTTCATGGGCGTCGGCGGCACTTTCAACGATGCGCGGCCATTGGTTCATCAACTTGATCAGGTGCAGTTCACTGGGGTCACACAAACGGCCCAAATTGGCCCCGTGCACCGCGTCGTCTTTGACCGTATCCGGGCCCAATTCCTCCGCCGCCATGCGCATCACCGAGTTCACTCGAGCATGGGCATACTGCACGTAAAAGACCGGATTATCCCTGGATTGCTCCGTCACTTTGGCAAAATCGAATTCAAGCCCGGCGTCATTTTTACGCGTCAACATGATAAAGCGCACCACGTCTTTACCGACTTTGTCGACCACATCGCGCAAGGTGACAAAGGTACCCGAGCGCTTGGACATTTTGACCGGCTCGCCATTGTCCATCAACGACACCATCTGGCACAATTTGACATCCAAGGTGCCCTCGCCGCCGGTCAGCGCCTTGATCGCAGCCTGCATGCGTTTGACGTAGCCGCCATGATCAGCCCCCCAGACATCGATCATATCGGCATAACCGCGCCGGTATTTATCCAAGTGATAAGCCATATCGGTGGCAAAGTAGGTCCATGAGCCATCCGATTTCATGACCGGACGATCGACGTCATCACCAAACTGGGTGGCCTTGAACAGAGTCTGTTCACGTTCTTCCCAATCGTCAGGCAACTTGCCCTTGGGCGGATCGAGAACACCTTCATAAATCAAGCCTTGGTCTTTCAAGAAGGCTAGCGCTTCGTCCACCTTACCGGCCGCTACCAAGTCTTTTTCGGAGGTAAAGCGGCTGTGTTTCACCCCCAAGAGCGCCAAATCCTCCTTGATCAAATTCATCATCGCATCGATGGCAAATTCACGTAATGGGGGCAGCCAATCGGCCTCGTCCACAGTTTTCCACTTGTCAGCGTCACGTTGTGCCAACGCTTGACCCGCCGGAACCAGATAATCACCGGGATACAGGCCTTCGGGGATCGCGCCGATGTCTTCGCCCAAGGCTTCGCAGTAACGTAAATGCAGCGAACGCGCCAACACATCGACCTGCGAGCCGGCATCGTTGATGTAATATTCGCGGGTCACGTCGTATCCGGCCTTATCCAGCAACGCCGCCAAGGCATCGCCAAACACCGCCCCTCGGGCATGGCCGACATGCATCGGCCCGGTGGGATTGGCCGAAACGTATTCGACGTTGACCTTGTTGCCTTGGCCCATCGCGCTGTCACCATAAGCCACACCGGCATCCAGCACGTCGCGCAGGCGCGCATGCCAAAAATCATCGCTGAGACGCATGTTGATAAAGCCCGGACCGGCAATTTCCACACCGGTCACACCGTCAAGGCTTTCGACCTTGGCGGCCAAAAGTGCGGCGATATCGCGGGGTTTTTTCTGTGCCGGTTTGGCCAGCAGCATGGCGGCATTGGTGGTGATGTCACCATGGCTTGGATCACGCGGCGGCTCCACCGTGAGGCGGCCAAGGTCCAGGCCATCCGGCAGTTCGCCTGCGGCACTCAATTCATCGATCAGTCCCGCGATTTGTTCGCGAAAGTGGGTAAACAAGTTCATCTAGTTCATTATCCCAGTTTTTATCCGAG
>JAESUA010000171.1 GCA_016763255.1 Magnetovibrio sp.
CTGGGGAAACTGTAGCCGTCGATATAGGCGGTTTCATCGATTTCTTTGGGCACACCCGACATGAAACCTTCCATGATCCACACTGCCAAAGGCACGTTAAATAGGGTGTGTGCCAAGGCCACCGCGATGTGCGTATCGAATAGGCCGACCGAGCTATAGAGCTGGAAAAACGGCAACGCAAACACCGCCGGTGGCGCCATGCGGTTGGTCAAAAGCCAGAAGAACAAATGATTGTCGCCCAGGAAACGATAGCGCGAAAATGCATACGCTGCCGGCAACGCCACCGAAATCGACAGCACCACATTCATGCTCACATAGGTGATTGAGTTGATGTAGCCCGAATACCACGAAGCATCGGTAAAGATGGTGATGTAGTTTTCAAAGGTGAGGTTTTGAGGCCACAACGAAAAAGTCGAAAGGATTTCTTGATTGGTTTTTAAGCTCATGTTCAAGAGCCAATAAATCGGTATCAACAAGAACAGCAGATAACATACCATCACAACGATGCTGGTGTTGACGCTGAAGGCCATGAAACGTGGCTTGGCAGCCGGGGCCTCACTCGGCGTTGTGGTGTTCATCACGGTATCGCTCATCACTGTTGCTCCCCTTTATCGTAATTGGTCATGGCGGTGTAAAAGATCCAAGACATCAGCAAGATGATCAGGAAGTAGACGATCGAGAACGCTGCCGCCGGGCCAAGATCAAATTGGCCGATGGCCATCTTCACCAGGTCAAGCGATAACAAGGTGGTCGAGTTACCTGGACCACCACCTGTGACGACAAATGGTTCGGTGTAAATCATGAAACTGTCCATGAAGCGCAGCAAAAATGCGATCAACAACACCCGGTGCATCTTCGGCAGTTCGATGTAACGAAACACCGCCCAACGACTGGCACCATCGATTTTTGCGGCCTGAAAATAGGCGTCGGGAATAGACTGCAAACCGGCGTAGCACAACAAAGCCACCAAAGAGGTCCAATGCCACACATCCATCACGACGACGGTAAGCCATGCATCGGTGATGTTTTGGGTGTAATTGTAATCCACCCCAATGGCCTCCATCGTGGCACCCAACAAGCCGATATCGATGCGCCCGAAAATTTGCCAAATGGTACCGACCACGTTCCACGGAATCAGCAATGGTAAAGCCATCAAAACCAAACACACCGAAGCCCAAGCGCCTTTTTTAGGCATGTGCAGGGCAACAAAAATGCCCAACGGAATTTCGATTGATAGGATCACCCCAGTGAAGAAAAATTGGCGCAACAATGCATCATGGAAGCGCGGGGAATTAAGGATCTCCGTGTACCATTCCAGGCCAACCCAATAAAATTCATTGTTGCCAAAGGTGTCTTGAACCGAATAGTTGACAACCGTCATCAACGGGATCACGGCGCTAAAGGCCACCAAAATGACCACCGGAAGAACCATCAGCCAGGCTCTGTTGTTATAGGTCTTATTCATTTAAGCGGCCTCCCCGTTGACGATCCAACCATCGCAATAAATATTGATGCGGGACGGATCGAATACGATGCGATTGGCGTCCAAAGGAATCGGTTGGCCATCGGGCACCGTGATGTTCACCTCACGGCCAAAAAAATCGGCGCGCACGATCTTCATGCGGCCGATGTCTTCAATCCGTTTGATGGTCACCGGCAGGCCTTCACGACCGCTGGTCAAATGCGTGAATTCCGGGCGAACTCCGATTTCGACGTTGCTTCCTGATATGCCTGGATAGCCACGGCCAAGGGCCACGTTGCACCCTTCGACATACGCTTGCGCGCCATCAACATGTGCAGGCAGAACGTTCATTCCCGGTGAGCCGATGAAATATCCGACAAAGGTATGTGCGGGGCGTTCGAATAATTCTTGCGGGGTGCCCATTTGCACCACATCGCCGTCGTACATCACCACCACTTTATCGGCGAACGTAAGCGCTTCCGTCTGATCATGGGTGACATAAATCATGGTGCGGTTGAGCTGCTTGTGCAGCGCTTTAAGCTGCATACGCAACATCCATTTTAGGTGCGGATCAATCACCGTCAGCGGTTCATCAAACAAGATCGCCGCAACGCTTTGACGCACCAGGCCACGGCCCAATGAAATCTTTTGCTTGGCATCCGCCGTCAGGCCACGGGCTTTTTTCTTTAAGTCCGGGGTCAGTTCCAACATTTGCGCAATGTCTTTGACGCGGGTCGCGATGACGTCTTCGTCATGACCGCGATTGCGCAATGGAAACGCCAGATTGTCGTATACGGTCATGGTGTCGTAGACCACCGGGAACTGGAACACCTGGGCAATGTGGCGTTGTTCGGTCGGCAGACGTGAAACATCTTTGCCGTCGAACAAAACCTGTCCCTCGCTGGGGATCAGCAAACCGGAAATGATGTTGAGCAACGTCGACTTGCCGCAACCCGATGGTCCCAACAGGGCATAAGCCTTACCGTCTTCCCACACGTGGTCAATTTTCTTTAGCGCATAATCCGCCGATCCCGCAGGATGGGGCAGATAGCTGTGGGCGAGATTTTTAAGATGAATTTCAGCCATGGTTTCAGCTCCCCTTTCAAGCGGCTGCTGCGAATTCAGGCGCGGCGACAAGGTTTTCGTTTTCATCGAATATATAAAGGTGGGCCGGGCTGACATGGACTGTGATGTTCGATCCAATTTCCGGCTCATGCACCTCATGCACCAAAGACACCCAGCGTTCACCCCCATGAATCACGTGCACAAAACTTTCCGATCCGGTGATTTCAGACACCGTCACCTCAACACTAAAGTTGAGAAAGTCCCCTTCGTCACATTCAAGCACCAAATGATTGGGGCGAAAGCCGGCCAGATAGCGGCCATCTTCCAGGCTTGCCAATTTGCCCACCGCGGCGGTACTTTGGCCTTCGCCGAACAACAACTTGTTGCCGGCCTTGGCGACCGATACAAAGTTCATTGGCGGGTCGGAAAACACCCGCGCCGTGACGGCGTTCAACGGTCGGCGATAGACTTCCAACGTTGCATCAAACTGGGTCACACGGCCTTCAAACAAGCTGGCGGTCTTGCCGCCCAACAACAAGGCTTCGGATGGCTCGGTCGTGGCGTAAACAAAAATGGATCCGGACTCGGCAAAGATTTTGGGGATTTCAGAGCGCATCTCTTCGCGCAATTTGTAATCGAGGTTGGCCAGCGGCTCATCCAGCAACACCAGGTCCGCCCCCTTGACCAGCGCCCGGGCCAGTGCACAGCGCTGTTGCTGACCACCAGACAACTCCAACGGCTTGCGATCCAGCATCGCCGTCAATTTCATCATTTCCGCAGATTCACGAACCTTGCGATCCAGATCAGCCTTGCGCAGACCAGCCAGCCGCAACGGTGAGGCAATGTTGTCATAGACACTCATCGCCGGATAATTGATGAACTGCTGGTAGACCATGGCAACGTTACGCTTTTGCACCGCAACCCCGGTCACGTCTGTACCGTTCCAAATCACCCGTCCCGTTGTCGGGCGATCCAAACCCGCCATCAAGCGCATCAGTGATGTTTTGCC
Source organism: Magnetovibrio sp. (assembly GCA_016763255.1). Lineage (GTDB taxonomy): Bacteria > Pseudomonadota > Alphaproteobacteria > Rhodospirillales > Magnetovibrionaceae > Magnetovibrio. Next base: position 3,537 of record JAESUA010000171.1, read on the forward strand.
GGACAAAGTCGGGCCGAGCAAAACATTCAATGTGCCCGCTACCAAGGTCAGTGAGGTCTGATGAATGTGCACATCATTCCCCACAACCAGGGTTACGTCTTCCAACGCCAAAGTCATTAACTTCTCCCTATTCGGCTGCGTCCGGGTTTTTTGTGCGATAATCGCGCACCCAGTTATCCAGCCGTATCTGTTCGTCTTGATTCAAAAGCAGGCCCAGCTTGGAGCGCCGCCATATGATGTCTTGCCCTGTGTGTGCCCATTCATGCTTGATCAGATAAATGACCTCACGTTCACTCAAGGTGGCGCCAAACTGCACCCCCATGTCTTCCAGGCTCTTAGCGTCCGCCAATACGTTCAAGGCCCGTGTCCCATAGGACCGAGCCAGACGACGAGCCCACCCATGATTGATAAATGGGTAATCTTTTTCAATTTTTAAG
>JAESUA010000172.1 GCA_016763255.1 Magnetovibrio sp.
CAATGGGCGAGTGATCCGGGTCTTAAAAGGACGCGGCAGCAGCGTTAAAAGCGGCGAACGTATTGGTCTTTTCGAACGCGATGAAGCCCGGCGCATCCAAGCCTATTTGACTCAATCTGAAATATTACAGGTGGGGCTGGGGGATATCGCACTGGTGTATTTCCCTGCTCTTGATCAAAGCATCCGGGCGTTGGTTGTTGATATCGACCGCTCCGGTGGATTGGTGAATGAACGCAATGCTTCATATGAATGGATTGATGCTAAGGCCAGAAATGCCGTGGTGACGCTGAAAATCATAGATTTGCCCATGGACCACATCAGGCGTCGTTTCCTGCCCGGGATGCCGGCCACCGTGAATTTTAAGCGCCGAGATCAAAATGATTATTTCCGCCCCGCGCCGATGGAACGGTTTGACAATGGGGGCAATGGCGATAAAGGCCCAGAAGCGGATAAGGAGGTTGGGGTATGAGCTTTCTGTCCGGTGTGATCCGCACGTTAAAGGGACGCCCGCAAGGGATCTCAAAGGATGGACGTAGCCCCGGCTTTGAAGATCCGATTGAGGTTTTGCCGTTTCGAGAAAAATGGTGCCCTGCGGTTCTGTACAAAATATTTCTCTATTTTGCATTTCTGTTTATGGCCTTAGATCAAATTCCAAATTCTTTGTGGGATCCCCAAACGCGCACCGCGACAATCATCATCGGTGGCCTGGGAGTATGGCGATATAGCTGGTGGTTCACCCATGCCATTCGCGCACAAATTTATCGCCGCTTGGTTTATCCGCGTCTGCAACGCGCGGCCAATACGGTGTGGCAAAAAGGTTGGCGTCCGCGCCATTTGCATTTCATGATGACGACCTTTCGCGAACACCGCGCGGTGACCGAATTGGTGGTTGAAAGCATTTGCCGCCAGTTGCGTGAAATTGACGTGCCGGGCACTTTGTGGCTTGGCTCCGGCGACATTTATGATGAACAAATTATCGAACAATATTTGCGTTTGCACGGTGATGATTTGGATTTAGATTTTACCATCATCCGTCAAAACCAGCCGGGTAAACGTCTTGCCATCGGGTTGGTGTTGCGGGCGATGAATCGTGGCGGCATTAAAGATGATGACGTGATCGTATTTATGGATGGTGATTGCATTTTGGGTCCGGGCTGCGTGCGTCGTTGTGCGTCATTGTTTATCACCGATCCGGAATTGCAGGCGGTGACCACCAATGAAGAAGTTGTGTGTTATGGACCGCGCTGGGTGGCCACGTGGTTGACCATGCGGTTCGCTCAGCGCCGGGTGGCGATGATGAGTCACGCCCTGTCAAAAAAGGTTCTGACTTTGACCGGGCGTATGTCGGTATTTCGCGCCCGCCACCTGCGTAATCTAGATTTGATCCGTTTGTTGGAAGCAGATCATTTGGATAACTGGTTGTGGGGGACGTTTAGATTTTTGTCCGGTGATGATAAAAGCACCTGGTATTACATGCTCACCCAAAATGCCAAAATGCTCTACGTGCCCGATGCCATGGCCTATACGATCGAATACATTGAGGGGACCGGGTTGGAGCGCATGGTGCAAAATTTTCGCCGGTGGTCGGGTAACATGTTGCGCAACGGCACCCGGGCATTGTTGTTGGGACCGCGCAAGGTTGGGTTTTTTATTTGGTGGTGTGTGCTCGATCAGCGCATCGCCATGTGGACCATGCTGGTTAGCCCACTGTTGGCGGTGATGACCAGCATATTGTACACCCCAGCTTATTTAGCGACCTATGTATTCTGGATTTTGCTGTCGCGCATGATGCTGTCTCTGATTTTGTTTTGCTATTCGCCCAGGGTCAACATGGCCTATCCGGTGACGTTGTATTTTAACCAGCTGATCAACGCCGGGGTGAAGGTGTATTGCTTGTTCCGTTTGTCAAAGCAACGCTGGACCAACCGTGGTGATCAGTCTTCGGGAATGGATGAGGACAGCCTGAAAGAAATGGCGCGAAACTTCATGGCGAATTATCTGACGGCCTTTTATGTCAGCGTGCTTCTGATTTCGATCACCGCGTATTCTGGGCTGCTGGATTTGCCATCCTACGCCTTTACCCGCGAATTCCTTTTGTTTTGAGCTCTGTCACTTTGACCGGCACATTTCGACAGGTACGGTCAAATTGACGAACGTCACCATTCGTGACGATGACGTATTTTCCAACACCCTGAAAACAATGCAATTTTTAGATGTTTAAGCCCTGGCACAGGGCGTGCACCTTCACAATCATATTCTGTTGTTTTGAATGAGGTCCGTGCAGATGAATGCATCTTCAATTTTGATTGTGCTGGTGGCCCTCGCCACGCCTTCGATGGTGTGGGCGACGGAGCCGCCGCTCAAAACGTTTGACGGCACCTGGAAAGGATCGCTGGTCTGCGGCGACGAAGGGGCCGAGGTCGCGTTCAGTGCCGCGCGGCGTGCGCAGATCAAAAATGGCCGCATCACCTTGCGCCGTGGCCAACCCAATAGAAATCGTTTTGAAGCCTGGGAGGGCGTGGTCGAGGCCACCGGGTCGGTGATGATCTTTGGCCGCTATTTTTGGAAAACGCAAAAGCCGTTGTGGTTCAAAGGCCAAGTCACCGGGCGAAAGCTCAAAGCGGTCGGGCAGCGTGGACCGAAAGTATGCGAGCTTTCGTTGGTTCGTGTGATCGGAAAAACAAAGCCTAAGGCAAAGAGGAAAGTCCGATGATCTTCAGTTCGTTTGAATTTATCTATTTGTTTTTTCCGGTGACCTTCGCAGGGTTTTTGCTGTTGCGTTATTGGCGAAGTGAAATGGGAATTATTTTGTGGCTGATTGCCGCTTCGTTGGTATTTTATGCTTACTGGAATCCGCCCTATCTGTTTTTGTTGATGGCTTCGGTAGGATTTAATTATGCCCTGCATCTGCATATCAGCAAGTATCACGACCCTTGGGTTTTGGGTTTTGGCATCTCCGCCAATTTAGGTGCGATTGGCTATTATAAGTATGCCGGTTTTTTTTCGGGAACGATGAACGCGCTGAGTGGATCGCAGTTTGAACTGGGTGATATCGCTTTACCGCTGGCGATTTCATTTTTCACCTTCCAGCAAATCGCCTTTTTGGTGGAAAGCTACCGCGGTCACATTGAAGAATGTGGTTTTGCCAAATACACCTTGTTCGTGGTGTTTTTCCCGCAGTTGATTGCCGGGCCCATCGTGATGCAACGCGATACGGTGCCGCAATTTCACATGGCGGTGTTTCAGAATCGTTTGGCGCTGAACGTGGCCGTGGGGTTGAGCATCTTCATCATCTGCTTGTTCAAAAAACTGGTACTGGCCGACAGTGCCGCGCCCTATGCCACGGCGGTATTTTCGTTGGCGGATGCGGGCGAAGAGATTCCGTTCTCGATGGCGTGGTCGGGGGCGCTGGCCTACACTTTCCAGATCTATTTTGATTTTTCCGGCTATTGCGATATGGCCATTGGTTTGGCGCGATGCTTTGGCATTCGCCTTCCGATCAATTTTAATTCGCCTTATAAGGCTGTCGATATTGTCGATTTTTGGCGGCGCTGGCACATTACATTGTCGCATTTTTTACGCGATTATCTCTACATCCCGCTGGGCGGTAGCCGGGCGGGCAAGGTGCAGCGTTATTTAAATCTGTCCATCACCATGTTGTTGGGAGGTTTGTGGCACGGTGCCAGCTGGACCTTCGTCGTCTGGGGCGGCCTGCACGGTGTATATTTGATGATCAATCACGCCTGGAGTGCCCATCGCAAAAGCCAAGGCCGCGCGGTATCACCGCTTGGTCGCATTATGGGCCGCGCGCTAACGTTGGTGGCGGTGATCTTTGCGTGGGTGTTTTTTAGGGCCGAAACTTTTGGTGGCGCGGCGTCTGTGGCTACAGGGATGATTGGGCTTAACGGTTTTGCCGGTGTCGGCGAGGTGCCGCAGGCGTTGGCCGCTGTGGCGCGTGGTGTGCCGGCAAGCTTCGTGTGGTTTATACCGTTGACCTTCGTGGTGTTGGCCCTTCCCAATACGGCCGAATTGGCCGCTTCGTATCGGCCGACTTTGTATTTTCGCAAGGCGCTAGGGTTGAACAACTGGAAGCCACGCAATGGTCGTTGGTCGGTGCTCAGTAAATGGCGCCCGACGCCTGTTCGGGTTGGCTCGCTGTCGGTGATGGCGGTGATCGGTATAGCGCAAATGTATCGCTTGGGCGAATTGTC
>JAESUA010000173.1 GCA_016763255.1 Magnetovibrio sp.
CGCGCTGCTTATCACGATACTGTTTTTTGATGATGCCTTCGGCGTGTCGCACGATTAAAAACAAAACAACAAACAAAAGGCCAAACAGCACCACCAAAAGGGCGACCTGCTCAATCGCCGTGGTGCGAATTTTGGTGACCGTTTTTGTTACATCGGAATAGATTTCCAACACCCCGATTGTGTCACCGGCAAACAAAATGGGCACAAAACTCGAAACCATATCGCGATCGCTAACGGTGCCGTCAAATGCATTGAATTCGGCACTAAAGGTCAATTCACTGGCCACATTCCCGATCCGGGCATACTCAAACCCATCATTGTTACTGCGGTCTTCACCCAGTTCAGCATGCTCCGAAGAATACACCGTGACCCCATCTAGCAGGTAGACCTTGACCTTCAAGACATCCAGTCCCGCCGCCGCCAATCGGAAATAAAAATTGATTTTTTGATAGTCGCTGCTGTTGGCCAATGATTGCGGGTCTTGATTTTGTGCCCGATCAAGAAATTGTTTGAGGCTGGGACCTAAGGTGTTGGCGAACGAACGGGCCAGAGATGCATTGCGCATCTCCGTATTACTCACCAACTCACCAATCAGTCTGTCATGCAAAACAAAGCCCAGGACCGCACTAACGATCACAATGGCCACTGCACTGGCAAGCGAGAAGTTACGGACCAGACGATACATGTCGCACGCCGCCAAAGCCGATGCGAACACCGGCCTTTCCCCAATTGTGCGGAATAATTCCGCTTAAATCAGCCGCCCACGCCCGGACAGCTGCATCGTCTCTTCGGCCCATCAATGTATGTGTTAAGAAGGGGCCATAATATGTTGTCTGACGATTTCGATGCCAAACAATAGCACAGCCGCCCCCCTGCGCAAGTCAAGGAAATCTTGGTTTATTTCAATTCCAACAACATTATGAGATACGACGCACATCACCATCAACACTGTGGATTGCTTAACAAAATGGAACCGCACTGGGAGCGTGTACACATCATTGCATTCCCACGCGTTGGTAAAAATGGCTACATGTTGAGCGTTTTTCGTGCCCCCCCTTGCCTCCTCACAAAAACGTGACCACAACACCACCGCTAGGGCTGCATTTCCTCCCATATAAAAAAGGTGGGGCCCTGCAGCATCAAGCGGAATAGGTTTTTGAAAAACAAGATCAATTTAATCGACCCTGGTCGCGCCGCAGAAACCGCAAAACAAGCGGCGGGGAAGATCCCAGATGGTTCCGCCCAGCTCTTTTTCACCAAAAATGTTGCGCGGTGGCTGCGCCGACGTCATGACTGCCTTTGTGAGACACGCCCACTGTGCGGTGATCCAGATTGGGTGTTTCAGGCCCAACACCGGGGCCATATGGTGCAGCGTTTTGCGCTTTCACCTGGCGCCTTACATGACCTCAACCTCCTCGGCGATTGGCTGTTGGCGGTGCTGGATAATATCGCATGCGGTGGCCAAGCGTGCATCGAGGCCAAGCGAACTCTCAATGGATTGCACGCCATGTCCGTCGATGATGCATTGAAAAAGGCAACCGCTTGGCACCATGCCGAATTGTCGCATCAAGACGACGCACCACCACGCGGACCGAACGGTTATCAAACGACACCGCTTTATAAGGTGCTCGTCTCGGGCGGATATGTATGGGAAAAGCTGCCGGTCAGCGACTTGGTGTTTTTAGGCCACGATTTGCAAAATTGTATGCGCACCGGAAAATACCAGCGTGATGTCACGTTTCGCATCATGTCGGTTTGGGGTTTGCGCGATCCGGGTAGCCAACGCTTCGTCGTGGCCTTGACCACACCGGGGCAATCTCATTCAATTATGGGGGTGCGGGGATTTCGCAATGCTTACCCGATGGACTACAAACGCCAAATTCGCGATTTCATCCAGGTTTTGAGATCGCCGTCCTGCGACACCCCCGACCTACACGCCTTGGGACTTTATCCACGTTGATCAGGCGCACTCAACGTTGGGTTTGCGGCCCGCAGATGACCGGTTTTCACATAAATCAGACATCCTTCATCGGAAAACGGCGTGTGCGGGCTGCCGTTGGGATTGCGCACCCAGGTGCCAACAGGATAACGACCGTGTTCGTCTTGAAAGGTCCCTTCGATGACGTAGATTTCTTCACCACCGGGATGGCTGTGGTGGGAAAAGTGAGTACCCGGCTGCCACCGCACCAGCGCCACATTTTCATCTTTGAATTGGTGCAATGGCAATACGCTCAGGCCATTGACCAAGCCCGGTGAAAATGGCGTTTGCTGAGTATCGATGTGCACACTATTTTTGTCATCATCTTGAAATTGCCACAGCTTGACCAGGATCAACGCACCGTCTTTGGTGAACGGCTTATGTTTTGTGCCCATGGGATTGCGCACATACGTGCCCGGCCCGTAATCACCTGACTCATCGCAAAAGACACCTTCAAGCACCAAATACTCCTCCCCGCCCGTATGCAGGTGTTCAGGGAAAAAGCTGTCAGGGGCAAAGCGCACCAAGGTCGTGGCGCGGGCGACTTCATCGCCAAGGCGATCCAACATCAAACGATCTACGCCGGATTCGGGCGAAGGCACCCATTCCACATCACCGGGGCGCACCACGGCACGGACATTAAAGTCGGCATGAATTTGCATGTATGAATTCCCACATAAATCAATTTGAAGAGCGGTCCTGGCTCAACTGTTCGTCTCGGTCTCGCAATTCTCGAGTCAAGTTTAAGGCATTTTCGATGTGACGAAAACATTCATCATAATCGAGGCATCGAGGACAGTTCGCTGCATCTCGATTTTCAAAATACAATCGGCACACCGTACGCCTCATGCTTTGCCAAACGATGGGCTCAGTTGAACACACATAACGGCAATATTTTCCAGGCATATCACGCCGCACTTTCTTTCGCTTGCATCAGGCCGGTATAGGTCAAAATAAAATCGGCTACAGAAACAACATTGTTGAGATCGATGAGGGGCCGTGAAAGCTGATCGATACATTCATCGCTGGCCACCGCGACGATGGTATCGTTATTTGGGGCGAGAAATTCCTTGCCGTGACTGGGACGATAAACTTCAAGCTTGTTGTGGTTTTCGCGCTTGAAGCCTTCAACCAAGACCAAGTCCACCGGCGTCATGTGCTGCAGCAATTCCCCCATGGTGGGTTCCACGGCGTCACATACTTCATGCACCAAGGCCCAACGCCCTGCGGATGATATCAACACCTCATCCGCACCGGCCTGGCGGTGGCGGTACGAATCCTTGCCCGGCTTGTCGATGTCGAAATTATGGTGGGTGTGCTTCATGGTCGAGACCCGCACCCCGCGTTTTTTAAGTTCCGGGATCAATTTGATCAGCAGTTCGGTCTTGCCGCTGCCGCTCATACCGACGATGCCAAAAACGTGCATATTACGCCCCTTGCTGCATTACGCCATCACGCACAATGCGCTCAGCACCGGACAACACCACGTGGCGTTTGCCCTTGGCCCGGCCAATCAAGGTCAGCCCGACACGGCGTGCCAGATCGACACCCATGGCGGTGAATCCAGACCGCGAGACCAAGACGGGAATGCCCATATTGACGCACTTGATGACCATTTCACTGGTCAACCGTCCGGTGGTGTACAGAATTTTATCTGTGCCACTTACGCCTTTTTTCAACATATAACCGGCGATTTTATCAACCGCATTATGACGGCCGACATCTTCCATGTAGACCAACGGGTGCGCGCCCTGACACAGCACGCAGCCGTGAACGGCCCCGGTTTCCAGATACAGGCTCGGCATAGTGTTGATGCGTTTGAGCAGATCCAAAAGCCACGAGGTGTGCACCACCTGTCCTTGTGGCAACACCGCATTATCAAACAGCTCCATCATGTCGCCGAACACCGTGCCTTGTCCGCAGCCTGAAGTGATGGTGACCTTGCCGAGCTTTTGGGCGAGCGCAATATCGCTACGGGTGGTCACCGCAATGGCTTGCACATCATCATCGTAATGAACACTTTGCACGTCTTCCACATGGCGCACCATGCCCTGATTGAACAGGTAGCCCAGCGCCAGAAACACCGGGTGGTCACCGATGCTCATCAAGGTGACGATTTCACGTTTGTTCACATACAAGGTAACGGCGCGTTCCATCGCCACCGCCATGCAAACGCGGTTGCCGTCCTGATCAAAGCCCTCCACCTTTCGGGACAAGTCACATGCTGTCGGCTTTGAGGCAGCGATCAGGTTCATATTGAAATCCTCTCCAGAAACGCAAAATTCGATTGCTTACGGGGTGCAGATCACCTTGGCATGATGGTTGATGTGGTCTTGCATGAATGAATTCATGAAATAATAGCTGTGGTCATAGCCC
>JAESUA010000018.1 GCA_016763255.1 Magnetovibrio sp.
CCCCCCAGATGGGCAGCACCAACATCGCCCCCATGAGAACGTAGGGGCCGATGTTTTGGCCAAAGTCCCACAGCCATTCAAAGATCGCCTTGCCGGATTCCCCGGCCCAGGCGTAAACCCCTTCGGGGGTGGCGTTGAACGTCGACAGCACCAAGCCGATGATCAGGCACCAAATCAGAATTTTAAGGATGGGAATGCGCGGAGCGACAGCCATGGTTCAGGTCTCAATCGTCTTTGGATTTGTATTTCATCAAGGACAGCAGCGCCCAAAGTGAGGGAACCCAGGCCACCGTTAAGCTTAGTCCGGCGGTAAACAGGGCTCCACCGAAGAATAGCACCTGCAAAATTAGGCAAATGATGGCCGAAATTGGCCGACCTATGGTGAAAAACAAAACAAACGGAAGGAAGATGGCGATCAGAATACGGAGCATAGTGTCAGTCTTTCGCACAAAAATAATACATGAAAATTTTTACGAGCTCGTGATATAGAGCCTAGTTGAAGGCAGACTCCTTGAAAAGAAGGCGAAATGCAAGCGCTTTGGCACCTTGATAGGCGATGAGAAGGGCCCCGATGGGCTGTTAAAATCATCACATGTTTGCGCATAAGTGTCTGTCTTGGCGCAATTGGTGTCATGCAAAATTAGAAATGCATAATGTATGTGTAGTATTTTTATTTACCCATTTAGATGAGATGAATCTAATGTAATTTAGACTGGTTGTTATGTGAAAGTCATTGATTTACTTGGTGTTTTTCCGTTTCCAACACATAATTTTGTGTGGTATCCAAGATGTTCTTAAAGTTAACGAGTGGGAGGACGCATTGTGCGTAAATCTTTAATGTATACGCTCGCAGCGGGTGCACTGTTTGGCCTTATCGGGGTCTCCAGTGCGCAAGCCGGCGAAGCAGAAGCCAGCATGTTGGCCAATACCTGTAATGGCTGTCATGGTCCCGACGGTGTCAGTCAGGGCCCCGCAGCCCCGACCATCGCGGGGATGAATAAATTCTATTTGACTGAGTCCTTGAAGGCCTATCGTGACGGTAAAAACCGTCCGTCGACCATCATGGCACGTATTGCCAAGGGCTACAGCGATTCCGAAATCGAAAAGATTGCCGGATATTTCTCTGCCAAGCCGTTCGGTCGCGTGGCGATGCAGAACACCGACGTCGCCAAGGCGATGAAGGGCAAAGCACTGGTAAAAGATCTCTGTGAGAGCTGTCACGAAAAAGAAGGCTTTGCCGCTGAGGACTATCCTGTTCTCGCCGGTCAGATGCTTCCGTACCTGCGTAACAACTTGGCTGATTTCAAATCGGGTTTGCGCAGCATTGATGCCAACCCGAATATGTCGGACAAAGAAAAGCGTAAAAAGAAGCGCACCCTCGCCGAGCTCAGAGATAAGCATGGTGCAGACGGTGTTGAAGCCGTGCTTCAATTCTACGCCAGCCGCAAGTAAGGGGACTTGATTATGAGCAATATGAATCGTCGTAATTTTTTGAAAACGACTGGCGGCGTCGCTTTGGCGACAGGCGTCACCCTGGCGGCTCCAAGCCTTTCAAACGCTGCAGGCGCTGGTAAAATTGTGATCGTCGGCGGCGGTGTCGCCGGTGCGACCACCGCGCGTTACTTGAAGCTGGGTAACAAGGACCTCGATGTCACCATCGTTGAGCCGAACGCCAGCTATCACACCTGCTTCATGTCCAATGAAGTGATCGGTGGCGGACGTAAACTGAGCCAAATCGAGCAAACCTATGACGGCTTGCAGAAAATTGGCATCAAGGTGCTTAAGGACTCTGTGACCAGCATCGATGCGGCGAAGAAAACCGTGATGACCAAAGGCGGCTCTAAGCTTGGCTATGACCATTGTGTGGTTGCACCGGGTATCAGCTTCTTGTCTGACGAGTTCGCCAATGTTGGCAGCTTCGGCAAAATTACCCACGCTTGGAAAGCCGGTCCACAGACCGCTTTGTTGCGTCGGCAGTTGGAAGCCATGCATGACGGCGGTACCGTCGCCATTGTGGCCCCGCCGAACCCGTTCCGTTGCCCTCCTGGACCGTACGAACGGGCCAGCTTGATTGCGGAATACCTGCAAAACAACAAGCCCAAGTCCAAGGTCGTGATTATCGATCGCAAGGACAAGTTCTCCAAGCAGGGCCTGTTCACAGGCGCGTGGAAGAACCTCTATGGTTATGGCACCGATAATTCCATGATCGAGTGGCGTTCCGCCGCTTCGACCGGTGGGATCGAGTCCATCAGTGCCCCTGATATGACCATCGAAACGCTGTCCGGTGGGACTGAAAAGTTTGACGTCATCAACTACATTCCGCGTCAAACTTCCGGCTCCATTGCCAAAACGGTTGGCCTGACCAATGCCAAGGGCTGGTGTGATGTTGACAAGACGACCTTCGAATCGAAGGTGCACAAGGGTATTTATGTGCTCGGCGACGCCTCCGTGGCGACCAAAATGCCGAAGTCTGGCTATTCCGCCAACTCGCAGGGCAAAGTTTGCGCTGCGGCGATCGTCAACATGATTGCTGGCAAGCCGGTCGGTACGCCGTCTTACGTCAACACCTGTTACTCCATCGCAGGCAAAGATTATGGTTTCTCCGTTGCAGCGGTTTATCGCAACAACGCAGATAAAGACATCATTGCCGGTGTTAAGGGTGCGGGCGGTTTGACCCCGGGTGACGCAAGTTCTGAAATGCGCCGTCGTGAGGTTGAGTTTGCCTACAGCTGGTACAACAACATCACTAAAGACACCTGGGGTTAATTCTCTGGTGAGGGATGAAATGCCCTCAAGTCTTTTAGACGACAAGCAAAGGTCCCCGTTCCCAATCTGGGGGGCGGGGACCTTTGACTGTCTAAACGTTTGACGAATATAACTGGGGAGAACATCGGAAACGGGGCCGAGAGGCACGGTCCGTAACCGAGAACAGCAGCTGAAATAAGGCGATCCGTTGGGGGACGGTACAATCGCTGAAACCGGGAGCTTGGGAAAAGTGACGTTGATCAAATCTATTTTGAAATGGCTGAAAAGGCCCATCGTTTTATGGGGCGGTGTGCTTGGTGGTGTCGTGGGCACCGGACTCTTTCTGGTCGCCTTCACCACCGGTGTGGGCCTGACCAACACCACGGAATTTTGCGTCTCTTGCCATTCCATGACGCACCCTTATGAAGAATACAAAAAGAGTTTTCACTACAAAAACACCGTGGGCATCCAGGCTGGTTGCCCCGATTGCCACGTGTCGCAGAACTATTCCGACAAAATGATTGCCAAGGTGATGGCTTATAAGGATGTGCTGGGCGAAATTCTCGGCACCATCGACACCAAGGAAAAGTTCGAAGAGCAGCGCTTGGTGATGGCCAAGCGGGTGTGGGCCAAAATGGAAGCCCGCGAGTCGCGCGAATGCCGCAACTGTCATGACTTCGACACCATGTTGTTCGATGAGCAAGGCCGTCGCGCCCGGCGCAAGCACCAAGAAGCCCAAAAAGAAGGTGGTCACTGTATCCAGTGTCACAAGGGCGTGGTGCACGAAATGCCTAAGGGCGCAGACTTTTGAGGGGGGCACAGGACATGCGTAGTTCTTATATAAGTGTTTTGAGGTTCTCGCGGATCGCTTTGGCGGCGGCGTTTATGGCTACAGGCTTGATGAGTGCCCCTACGGTGCATGCTGCCGGGGCTAAGGCCAATGCAATGCCATCCCAGGCCGACCAAAAACTGGTCGCTTCGGTCGCGGCGGGTGGACGGATGTATGACAACTGGATCCGCGAATTGGCGTTGAAAAAGCCAAAATCCGTGCACCCTTTGTACCCAAGCGATGGCAAATACACCGATACCGCCTGGCAGACGTGGCGGTGTGTCACATGCCATGGCTGGGATTATTTGGGCGATAGGGGGGGCTCCACCAAAGGCGAAAACTTCACCGGAATCAAAGGCGTATCGGGCATGATCGGCTCCACCGCCGAACAGGTTGCCGAGGTTTTACGCGATGATAAGCACGGTTACGGTGATTTTTTCGATGATCGTGCGATGGTTGATATCTCCAACTTTGTGGTTAAGGGCTTGGTGCCCATGGACCGGGTGGTGGATCGTGCCACCGGACGGGCGTTGATCGAGCCGGTGAGTTCTTCGGCGCACTTTTCGACCATTTGTGTGAACTGTCATGGTGCCGATGGGCGCATGATGAAGACCATTCCGCCGCTTGGCGAGGCGGCGCGGCGAAACCCTTGGCAAGCCATGCACAAGATGCTCAATGGTCACCCCGGCGACGATATGCCGGCGTTGCGCGCCTTCGATGTGCGTACGACCTTGTCCACCTTAGCCTTCATCCAGGCGCTGCCGCCACGCGACCCGCTGTATTCCATCGCCCGGGGCGGCAAGCTCTATGATGATTGGGCCGAAGAAATCGGCACACGCTATCCCAAGGATGCACATCTTGCGTTTCCCAAGGACAAACAAGTCGATACCGGCTCCAGCACCTGGCGCTGTGTCGAATGTCACGGCTGGGATTACAAGGGTGCACACGGTATTCGTGGGGTGCGCAACATGATCGGTGCCCACCCCAGCGCCATCATCAAAGTCTTGAAAGATGATACCCACAATTTGGACCACAAGCTGCAGTATGCGGATTTTTACGATCTGGCCAGTTTTGTCAGCCAAGGTCAGGTGGATATGAACGAATACATCGATGCCCGTTCCATGCAAGCCCGTGGCGAGGCGGACAACAGCACCCAGTATTATTTGACGCTGTGCGCCACCTGTCATGGGGATGAGGGTAAGGATATTCGCACCATGCCATCTTTGGGGCGTGTGGCCACGGAACGTCCATGGCAGGCTTTGCACAAGGTATTGCATGGTCATCCCGGCGATCAAATGCCGGCGTGGCAGGCGACCATGACACCATCGGTGATCAAGGATGTCCTGGCCAAATTGCAGACCTTGCCCACACGTAAATAAAAAATATACAGGCGGTGTTCGCCCCTTCAAAAACCCCACCCGGATTGATCTCGGGTGGGGTTTTTGCGGCTAGGAAGACAAATATACCCCGCCTGAGTTGTAAAACCCTACCCAAATCATAAGGGTGTTATCCTACCCAAGAAGTGAGGGCAGGAGATTCGGCCTCTCATAATGATGGGGTAGGGCGGTAAATTTGAATGAATATCCATGTGTGCGACGCAGCATTACCCAAATGGGTGGCGTGATTACGCCTATTTTGATTATTTTTTTTAGTTATGTGACAATGACTTATAAGAATTGTTGCATTGCGGGTAGGTATTGCCCTTTACAATTGATCCGTAAAACTGATATCTCTAATGTATACCTACCCGTTTGGGCGTGCCCTGGGGATTTTAGGGGGGCAGAACGACATGCTTCTTTGAAAATGAGGAGCGAACCGTGAGTGTATTGATCCAAGAAGAACGCGACCCGATTGAGGTCGTGGTGGCAGATAAGTCACCATTAATTTTAGCTGGTCTTGTGCAGATGTTTGATCTCGATGAGCGTTTTAACCTGGTGGCCACGGCCGCCGATGGGGAGCGTTTTCTAGAGGCCGTTGAACGCCTGAATTTTGATGTCGGGATTGTCGGCTGGAACATGCCTTACCTGAATGGTCAGGGCGTGCTTCAAGAGTTGCAAAAAACCGAAAATCCGCCGCGTATCATCGTTTTCACAGGTAATTCGGCCCCCGACATACCGCGCCAAGTGATGCGCTTTGGCGGTGCGGGTTTCTGTTCTAAGTGTGATGCGTCAACCGTGCTGGCGGAAACCGTTTTGGCGGTGTCCGAAGGGCGCATGGTGTTTCCCTTTATGGACTTGTCACGCTCAAGTTCCGATCCGTTTTCCGGTCTCACCGCACGCGAGCAAGAGTTGCTCGCCTCCCTGGCGCGCGGGCGTACCAACCAACAGATTGCCAATGATCTCACCATTTCCCTCAACACCGTTAAGTTTCACCTCAAGAATCTGTACGGAAAGTTGGATGTGAGGAACCGCGCGCAAGCCGTGGCCTGCTACCTCAACGCCAGCGGGAGCGTTTAATACTGAATAATTTCAATACTGTAGTGGTCACATTTCAGAGCCCTAATGTTTTGCCACCCGTTTGGGTGGGGTGAGCGCCACCCAAAAGAAACCGTGCGACCCCCCACCCGGGTGTTTGATTTGGGCCTTCCACGGAGTTTGATAGCAACGTTCAAGTTCCCTTTCGGGTGGGGACAGGTTTATTTGAGCCTATTTGGGGTTCAAGTCGTTGGTTTAAGTGCTGGATTTCAATTTTAATCAGATCAGGATTTACCATGTCTCATGCCGTTTCCGGTTGCGATGATCAGTTTTTTGTTTACGGGCTCTGCCGCGTGACTGAAGCTGCTGCGCGCGCAGCCAGCGGCATGATCGGACGGGGCCATCGCAATCAGCCCAACCGCACCGCCATCGAGGCCATGCGCCGCGAGCTCGAAAAGTTGGCGTTATCCGGCCGGGTCGTCATTGGCGAACAAGGCGGTGATGACGACGACCAAACATGGGGCTTGCCCAGCGGCCTGGAATTGAACGGTGATGGGAATGGCAGCACGCGTTTTGACATCGTCGCCGACCCCATCGAAGGCACGTCGTATCTGGCGCGCGGCATGACCAATGCCATGGCCGTCATGGCGTTGGCACCCGAAGGCTCGCTCTTTGACGCCGGGCCGGCCTTTTACATGGAAAAATTTGCGGCCCCGGC
Source organism: Magnetovibrio sp. (assembly GCA_016763255.1). GTDB lineage: Bacteria > Pseudomonadota > Alphaproteobacteria > Rhodospirillales > Magnetovibrionaceae > Magnetovibrio. Next base: position 6,707 of record JAESUA010000018.1, read on the forward strand.
CTTGGCGCGGGGCAAGATTGATCCCGCCGCGCCGACCCAGGTGAAATTGGGCCAATTATCATCGGTGCTGAACAAACCGGTGTCCGAGTTGACCGTATTTGTTTTGGAAAAACCGCGCCACCGTGAACTGGTTAATCAAATTCACAATGCCGGGGCGCGGGTGGCTTTGTATCCGGCCGGCGACGTGGCCGGCGCGCTGATGGCGGCGCTGCCCGACGCAGGCAATGCTGGGGGTAATGCAGGGGGCATAGATGCCTTGATGGGCACCGGCGGCACCCGCGAGGGCATGTTGTCGGCGATTGCTATCCGGGCCTTGGGCGGCGAAATGACGATGCGCATCGATCCGCAATTGACCACCGAAAAGGCCGCGGTGGCTAAGGCCGGAATGGATACCAAATCCTGGATCGAACTGAACGATTTGGTGACGTCGGACAATGTCCACTTCACCGCCACCGGCATTACGACGGGACTATTATTTGAGGGGGTTGAACGTGAAGGGCATTGCGAACGTACGCAATCGTTATTGATTTCTGGTCCAAAGGCGAAGGGGGATGGCGGTCGCCGTCAGTTGCTCACCACTTGGCATGATGTTAACGACCAAAACCACGACGAACGTGCGTAACGCGGCCAAAGGGAAAACATCACACCATGTCTTTTAAGACCATCACTCGACCGATCATTCTCGGCGTTGTCGGCGACAGTGCATCGGGCAAAAGCACCATCGCCAACGGCCTTGCTAAGATTCTTGGCCCGGAACGCGTGGTCAGCATCTGCACCGATGACTACCATAAATATGACCGTGAAGAGCGCACCAAACGGGGCATCACCGCGCTGCACCCCGATGCCAACCACATCGATATTTTGGAGCAGCACATTCAATTGCTGCGCAAAGGTCAGCCGATCTTGAAACCGACCTACGATCATGTGCACGGCACGTTCAGCCCGTGCGAATATGTCGAGCCTCGCGAATACGTCATCCTTGAAGGTCTGATGGGCTATGCCACCCGCGCCATGCGTGATTGTTACGACGTAAAAATTTATCTCGAGCCCGAAGAGGATTTGCGCATCAAGTGGAAGATGCAGCGCGATACCACGGTTCGGGGCTATTCCGAACAGCGCGTGTATGAGGTCCTTGATAAGCGCTTTCAAGACAGTCTGGACTTTATCCAGCCCCAGCGCACCTTTGCCGACATGGTGGTGTCGTTTTATCCGCCGGAAACCAACATGGGTGAAACCGGGGCAAATTTGAACGTGCGCCACACCTTGCGCCCAACGCTGCCGCACCCGGACCTGTCACCGGTGCTGGACGCCGCCAAAAAAGGCTTTCGTTTGGAGTTGGCGCGCGACATCGACGGCAAGCCGGTCGATGTGCTCGATATTCATGGCGACCTGTCCGACAAACGCGCCAAAGCGGTCGAGGATCTTTTGTGGAACTTGATCCCAGAAGCCCAACACCTACGCGAAAGTGTCGGCCAGTTCCGCACTGCAGAAAATGACACCGCGCTCAGCCATCCGCTGGCGCTCTCTGAATTGTTAATCACCTATCACATGGTCAAGGCCGCCCTTGGCCATCATGCAATTTGACGCAATTAAAAGACCTAACTCGGGAGGAGTTACATCCAATGTCCGCAACTCATCATGAAATGGCAAATGCCATCCGTTTCCTGGCCGTCGACGCGGTACAGGCCGCCAAGTCCGGCCACCCCGGCATGCCCATGGGCATGGCTGATGTGGCCACGGTGCTCTACACCAAATTTATGAAGTTTGATCCCAAGGCCACCAAATGGGCCGATCGCGATCGCTTCGTTTTGTCGGCCGGTCACGGTTCCATGTTGATGTATTCTCTGCTCTATCTTTCGGGCGTGGACGACATCACCATGGATGATCTGCGCAACTTCCGCCAAATGGGCTCCAAGACCGCAGGCCACCCTGAATACGGCCACATCGATGGCATCGAAACCACCACCGGACCGCTGGGCCAGGGCATTGCGACCTCGGTCGGCATGGCGTTGGCGGAAAAGATGCAAGCCACCCGTTATGGCGATGACATCTGCAACCACCACACCTACACCATCGTCGGTGACGGGTGCTTGATGGAAGGCATCTCCCAAGAAGCCATTGGTCTGGCTGGTCGCCACGAGCTGGGAAAACTGATCGTTTTGTGGGACAACAACGGCATCACCATTGATGGCACCGTGGCGCTGTCAGATC
>JAESUA010000174.1 GCA_016763255.1 Magnetovibrio sp.
ATCGAAACAAAAGGCGACAACCTGATCCGCGGCCTGGAAATGGCCATCCATGATATGGAAAAGAGCCACGGACGCATTTCTCCACGGACCTCCAAGGAGGGCGCGTTCGAACTGGGCAAAAATCTCGCCGATACCCCGGGCAAGGTGGTGTTTCGCAATGATTTGATGGAGCTGATCCAGTACACCCCGACCACCGACAAGGTGCGCAAAACACCGTTGCTGATCATGCCGCCGTGGATCAATAAATTTTACATTCTCGATCTGGGCGCCGAAAAATCCTTTATACGCTGGGCCGTGGAACAAGGCCACACGGTGTTTGCCATCTCGTGGGTCAACCCGGACGAAAGCCTCAAAGACAAAGCCTTTGAGGATTATCTCAACGAAGGGCCGCTGGCGGCACTCGACGCCATCGAAAAAGCCACCGGTGAAAAACAAATCAACGCCATCGGTTATTGCATCGGCGGAACCTTGCTGGCGACCACACTGGCTTACCTCGCCGCCCACGGCCAGAAAGACCGCATCAAGTCCGCAACGTTTTTCACCACATTGCTCGATTTTTCCGATGTCGGCGAACTGTCGGTGTTCATCGACAACGGCATGGTCACGCGCCTTGAAGAACACATGAAGGACAATGGCATTTTGTCGGGTCGGGAAATGTCTTCGACGTTCTCTCAGCTACGCGCCAACGACCTGATCTGGTCATTTGCCATCAACAGCTACCTGCTGGGTCGTGACCCACGTCCCTTCGACATCCTGCATTGGAATGCCGACTACACCAATATGCCCGCCGCCATGCATGCCTATTATCTGCGCAACATGTATCTGGAAAATCGACTGCGCGAAAAAGGTGGCATTGATATATTGGGGACCCCCATCAATCTTTCCAAGGTCAAAACGCCAAGTTATTTCCTGGCCACCAAAGATGATCACATTGCCCCTTGGAAATCGGTGTACGAAAGCTCACATCTCTTAAAAGGCACCAGCAGATATGTGTTAGCCGGTTCCGGCCACGTCGCGGGCGTGATCAATCCACCCTCGCGCAAAAAGTACTGCTATTGGACCAACACGCAAAAGACAAGCACCGCCGGTGAATGGTTTGAAGGGGCTTCCCAACACCCCGGATCATGGTGGAACGATTGGAACAAATGGGTCAACCGCCATGCCGGAAAAAAAGACCAAAAGCCCCGCAAGCCGGGTAAGGGCGATCTCAAGGTGATCTGCGATGCCCCCGGTGAGTATGTTTTAAAACGCGGAAAATAAGAGGCAAGGCATGGCTGACAAGCAGGACTACAAAGCCCTTCTCAAGGGCGCGGAGACCTATATCGTTTCCTTGCAAAAAGATAATGAAGCGCTCTATTGTGACCTTAAATCGATGATCGATGCCCAGGCGCTAGAGACCGAACAAATGGTTCAGATGTCCGAGCAGTTGTGGAAACTGGAAGAAGCCTTGATGTCCACGACGCTCGAAAAAGATACCGCCTTGATGATGCTGAACTCGCTCAAGGACAACGTGAGCCGCATCCAAACCTACGCCCAGGAAACGCTCCGCGCCGTCAAACAAAGCAACACCTCACGCGTAACCATGGCTGCCCAGGTTTACGAAATCAAATCCATGGTCGAAACACTGGAACTGGGCAAAAAAGACTGATGGGCGGTGCCAATACACCGCCCGCCACATCTTCTGAAGCGATCATCACCCTCAGGCAAACATTTTGTTTAAGGCACCAAGTTCTGCATCGATGCTGGCGCACGTTTGGGCGAACTGTTCGTCCGAACTTTCGGGGCACTTGATGAGGGTGAAGGCAAACAGGCTGGTGCCATCGGGCAAGCCCATCACCCGCGCCGGCCATGCGCCCATTTGTTCCTTCTCAGGCCCCGCGATCATGTCCACCACACCCGTTTCATTATCCGCTTCGATGGTGAAGTACAACTCACCGCCTGGATTGACGACCTTATAATCATCACCTTCACGTTTGAGCTCGGTGCAAAAACTGGTTGCCCACTTGGGCAGGTTTTCGATGTTTGACAAAAAGTTGAACACTTGGTCACGGTCGGCCTCGAGGTGGACGGTTTTGGTCACGGTTTGCATCAGCAATCTCCAATGAGTGTGTAAATCTTACAAAAACCGTTATACTGACACCCTACTGACAACGTGATGTCAGCAGAGTTGTGATGGAATGAAAAAATGAGTCGCCGATCTGATCGCCTGTTTCGCATCGTCAACTTTCTGCAAGGCCGCAGGCGGGCCGTCACAGGGGCGCGCATCGCCGATGAGTTTGGCATCACAACCCGCACCATCTATCGTGACATTCAAGATTTAATGCTTTCTGGCATCCCCATCAGCGGCGAGGCCGGGGTGGGGTATGTATTGGACCGCTCCTTCACCCTGCCCCCGGTGCAATTTGATGAGGATGAGTTGGAGAGCTTGGTGCTGGGACTATCCATGGTCAGCAGCTGGACCGATGAAGGCACCGCCTCCGTCGCAAGGCAGGCGATGGGAAAGATCAAGGCGATGCTGGGCGAACGCCAACGTGAAGCCCTTCATGGGGTCGCCTTGTTTGCCCCACCCAGTGCTCAAAAAATGCCCTGGGTGATCGATTTCAGCGGTCTACGACGGGCCGTGCGCACCCGCCAAAAAATATCCATTTCCTATCAAGACGAACACGGGGCACACACGCAACGCACCGTGCGGCCCCTGGCCATGGCGTTTTTCGGATCGACGTGGTTGTTGTTGGGGTGGTGTGAATTGCGCTTAGCTTTTCGCAATTTCCGGCTCGATCGCATGGAAGAAATGACTTTGTTGCCGCAAACATTTCGCGATGAGGCGGGCAAACGCCTGCACGACTATCTCAAAGATATGCCGTTTCGTGACAGCCTGAGAGATTAATGCAGCTTGGTATAAGCCGAAAGTGTGCGATTTTGCGGGAACGCTAATAAAACCGTGGTGCCCTCACCGGGGACGCTTTCAATGCTCAGTTTAGCGTCGTGCATCTGCATCAACTTGTCGGCAAGCGGCAAGCCAAGGCCGGTGCCCTCATACCGTTTATTGAGATGATGACCATCCACCTGACCGAAGGGGCGTAACGCCAATTCGATATCGGCATCCGTCATGCCAATGCCGGTATCCGTGATGGTCAGAGTGATCGCATTATCGGCAACAATGACATCCACCGAAATGGTACCGTCATGGGTGAATTTCACCGCATTACTGATGACGTTAAGCAACACTTGCTTGATGCGCATGCGATCGCCGTTGAGTTTTAGCTCAACCGTGGGGTCGAGTTTGTTGAGCAACTGGTTATTGTTTTTGAAGGCCTGATCCTTGATCATCATGACCACCTCGGATATTTCACGACGGAGGTTCACTTCGCTTTCATCCAGCTGCAACATGTCCGCTTCGATTTTCGACAAATCCAAAATATCATTAATGATATTCAACAGATGATGACCGCTTGAGGTGATGAAGGTCGAATATTCGGCATACTGCTTAGGCAAGCCGCCCATCACCCCAGAGGACATCATTTCCGAAAAGCCAATGATCGAATTCAACGGGGTGCGCAATTCATGGCTCATATTGGCGAGGAAGTTCGATTTGGCCCGGTTGGCGGCCCGCGCTTCCAAGATCGCCACTTCCAGGCTGTGTTCAACCGCCTTGCGATCCGTCAAATCAATGGCGATGGCTTGAAAATGGGTGATGGTGCCCGCATCATCGAAAAATGCCCGATTGGTCCAACGCAGCCAACGTTTTTGCCCCTGCGCATTTTGCGACATATGCTCATATATATACGTTGGATCTTCGGGTGTACGGTTTTCTAAAAAACCAAAAATCACAAGGCGTTCATCCGCCTTGAGGTAATCAATCCACTTCTGCCCAACCAAGTCCTGGGGTGTTTTACCGACATAATCGGCCAACTCTTGATTGACAAAAACCTCCGTGGTGTCGGGCAAGTAGCGGTGGATGAGTTGTTCTTCACTTTCCACCAACTCGCGGTAATTGGCTTCGCTGAAACGTAACGCCCGAGTGCGCGTCTCCAAGGCCGTCAACATGCGGTCATATGCGTGCGCCAAGGTGCCCAATTCGCCGGCGTTATAACTAACCCCCGAGCGTGCCTCAAAGTCCCCCTCCTCAACCTTGGAGGTCAGCTCCATAAGCCGATCGATAGGATCGAGCACCATCAGCCGCGCCCCCACCCACCCCAAAAACAACGACGCACTTGCCAGCGCCAGCAACAGCCCCAAGTGGACATACAGATCTCGCTTGGTTTCCGCTAAAACGGCCTCAAGGGGTACAAACGCCACAACATAAGCGCCGCCAGGGATACGAGAAATGCGCGCAAAATCAGCAAGATATTCAACACCGTCGCGATCCGTGTACTGACCACGACCGCCCTCCCCGCCAAGGACAGTGTCGCCCAGTGCTGAACCCGCGATGGAGGATCCCAGCTCATATAAATCATAAGGTTGGCTGGCCATTACCGTGCCTTGTCCGTCGATGACCACCATGCGCTGGCCTTGCACGCGCGAGATCTCGGATAAGTAGGTCCCCAGCCACGTGAGGCTGAGGCCATTGTTCACCGTACCCACAACTTGATCGTACGAATTGAGCAGCGGTTTGGAAAAAACCAAAACCGGTTTTCCCGTTAAAATGCCAAACTTGAACGGACTGATGGCAAAGGCTTTGGTCTTAAAGGCTTCAATGATGTTCGGTGAGGCGTTGACGTTTTTTGGCTCAGGCAAGGGGCCAGAACTGCAGACAATATATTTGTCGGCATTGACCACTGAAAAATTCGTGTATTTGGTGAAGCGCGCAGCCACTTTGTACA
>JAESUA010000175.1 GCA_016763255.1 Magnetovibrio sp.
TCTGAGTCTATTGATTTCAGGCGCAAGTTCTATTGATTCAACCACCCACTCACACTTTCAGCAGCTCATAATGGTGGGTGCTGCGGCCCTGGCAATGGGTGCATTCTTGACCTTGCTGCTTGTCACCTATCGCTTGCAAAAAAGCGAAGCCCGCGCCACCGAGGCCGAACAGCATCTCAAAGCCGCCATCGATAACGTATCCGAAGGTTTCGTTATCTTTGATAAAAACGAACGCTTGGTGATGTTCAACGAACGTTACCGCGATATGTATCCGGCCATCGCCGATAAACTTGTTCCCGGCATCACCTTTACCGACATGACCCAGGCGTTGATCGATTCGAAAATGGCCCCGGAATGTGACGAGAGCGCAAAAAAGTGGCAGCAAAACAGGATCACCCAGTTTCGCAGCGAGCAAGGCGAATTCATCGCTCAATATGCGGATGGACGCTGGGTATTGCTGCGCGATCGCAAATTGCCCAATGGCGGTTCGGTGGGCATCCGCACCGATATCACAGACATCAAAACCCGTGAGTTTGAATTATTGGCCAGTGAACGCCGACAGCACGATCTGGTCGAACGCGCGCCCGTGGCGATTTACGTTCACCACAACCAAAGCATTATTTACGCCAACACCATGACCGCTCACATGCTTGGTTATGACAGCCCCGATCAGTTACTCGGCAAATCTATCTATGATTTAATTCATCCCGATCATCACAGGCTTGCGCTAAATCGATATAAAAAGGTTACCACAAGTTCAGCCGCACTCCCCCAGATCGATATGAAGTTTTGCCGGGCCGACGGCAGTGTCATTTACACCGAAGCCCAGGTCAGCAACATCGTTTTCGATGGAGACCCGGCCCAAGAAACCATCTTGCGCGACATCACCTCACGCAGGCGTACCGAGCGCGCACTGATGGAAAGTGAGATGCGCTACCGCACCTTGTTCGAACTGGCACCCGACGCCATGCTGGTCCACGACGGACAAAAAATCCTGTTTGCCAATGCCGCGGCGGCCAAGTTATTGGGCGCGCCCGATGAACGCAAATTGATCAACCTCAAACTGAGCACCCTGGTGCCCGCTCACGCCGATCAAAATGTGCTGAAAGCGTTCACCACTTGGCAAGATACCGGTACCGAGCCGGTGAGTTTAAGCGAAGCGCGGTTTGTGCGCCTGGACAATAGCTTTTTTGATGCCGAAATCGTCACCGCCCCGACCAATTATCATGGCAGCGCGGTCTATCATGCGGTGATTCGCGACGTCACCCAGCGCAAACTGATGGACGCAACCATGGCGCAAAATGCCAAGCTCGCATCGCTCGGCAGCATGGCGGCGGGCTTGGCCCATGAATTGAGCCAGCCCCTCAACATCATGCGCTTCACGGCGGAAGGCGGTTTGCTCAAGATCAAGCGCGGCACCGCAAACATGGTCCAACACAAGAAAAATTATGGCCTGATCCAAGACCAAGCCGAGCGCATGGGGGCCATTATGGACAGTATGCGAATCTTCTCTCGCAAAGACCCCGGCCCCATGACCGCGTTCGACATGGCCTTGTCGATCCGCAACATCGTGAACATGATGCGCAACCCATTTCGCATTGACGGGGTCAACATCGAGGTCCAAGCGCCGGTCTCGGGGGTGAAGGTTTTGGGTGGCCCCATCCAGTTGGAACAGGTGCTCTTAAACCTCTTGAAAAATGCCCGTGACGCCATTGTCGAGCACCTCATGTCCAACCCCGATGGGCCCACAGGACAGATCACCATCAAGTGCCATCCACGCTTGGAACGCGGCGATGCCATCATCACCGTTTCCGACAACGGCAGCGGCATTGCGCCAGAAGATTTACGGCAAATCTTCGATCCCTTCTTCACCACCAAGGAAGTTGGCAAGGGCACCGGATTGGGGCTGGCGCTCAGTCATGAAATCATCGTCAGCATGTCCGGTACTTTGAGCGCGCAAACAACAACTGAGGGCGCATGTTTCACCATCGCCTTACCGCTGAGCGACAAATCATGCGCCAATGACGCTCATGATGTGTCGCAACAAAGCAGACCGCAGCCAAATATAATCCCCAACCCGACCAACGTGACCAATGACCTTCGTGTTCTGGCGGTCGAAGATGAAGATGAAGCCGCGCGCGCTATGGCGGATTATTTGACCGAGGAGGGATTCTTGGTCACCACAGCGAGCGACGGCCATGCCGGCCTCGAAGCCTATCATGAATTCCACCCCGACATCGTCATCACCGACATCCGCATGCCCGGGATCAGCGGTGCCGAATTGATCCAAGCCCTGCGCAAATTTGATGCCGAGCTGCCCATCATCGCGGTCACCGGACATATGGGTGAAACCGAGAGCATCGAACCGTTTTCCACCTCCGCACCGATACAGGTGATGAAAAAACCCGTCAGCTTGGCGGAATTAAGCCGCAAGATTGGGGCCATACGCACCAACTGATCGGCTGTTTTTAGCCACTTCCCCCACGCTGCGTTGCACTTTCACACAATTGCCCCCTTGCCCTGCCCCCCGCAAACCCCTTAATCTATTGGAACTGGGGAGGAAATAAGATGGCACCCCACATTTAGGGGGCGTGCCACAGGACCTTCCGGCACTCGCGACAGAGAGCTTCGGAGCCGAAAAAATATGCGCATTTTATTCGCAGACGATCACACACTGGTTCGGGAAGGCATCAGGCCTTTTTTGCAAGAACTGGCGCCCGATGTCGAAGTCCTGGAAGCCGAAAACCTGAGCAAAGCCGAAGATCAGGCCCGCAATGCTGGGCCGCTCGATCTTATATTGCTCGATTTGAAAATGCCCGGCATGGACGGTTTTAACGGCATCACCAAATTCACGCAAAGCCACCCGGACGTGCCGATTGTTATCCTTTCCGGACACTACAACCGCAAAGACGTCATTGCCGCTCTGGACTATGGGGTGTCGGGTTACATCCCCAAAAACATCGGCGGCATGGCCATGGTCAATGCCCTACGTTTGGTGCTGTCGGGTGAAAAATATCTCCCGTCAGAGGCTTTTTCGGACATCGGTGGAGAAGAAGACGACAGCATTCTCACGCCTAAAAAGACCGGCCCAAATGCTGAAATCGACCCAAAATTTGCGACCCTAACGCAACGCGAAGCAGAAATTCTTATCCATTTGGTGGACGGCAAGACCAACAAAGAAATCGCCCGCGAACTAGGCTTGCAAGAAATCACCGTGAAGATCCATGTGCGCAATATTTATCGTAAAATCGGTGCCAGCAACCGCGCACAAGCGGTCAAAATCAGCCTCATGTCCGGCTGGATCAGTATGACTTAAACCATACGATTCTGATTGCTTCCACGCCCAAACACACCCCTAAAGTATTAACACCCGAGAAAGGCTAATACCAAAGCCTTGCTCGGTACTACCTACGCACGTGTGCTGACTGACTCCAGCATGTTAGGCTGTAATCAGTGACAAACCTGTACTCTAAAATTACGAGACGAAATAAGAAAAAACACCCATAAAATCAAGGGGGGGAAACTTAAGAGTGGAAATTTTACTGGCCGACGACCATACATTGGTTCGCGACGGGTTGCGGCCGTTTTTGGAAGAACTGTCGGACGACGTCACCGTTATCGAAGCCGAAACCTTTGAAAGTGCGTTGAGAGCGGCACACGATGCTCACGATCTCAAACTCATCCTTATTGATTTGGCAATGCCCGGCATGAACGACCTTGCCGGGGTACGAAAGATGATGGAAACCCATCCTCAGATCCCGCTGGTCATCCTTTCGGGCACCCATGATCAAAAAATGATCCTCAAGGCATTTGATTTTGGTATTGCCGGCTTCATTCCCAAAAGTACCGGCAGTGAAATCATGTTAAACGCGCTACAGCTTGTCATGGCGGGGGAACGCTACATTCCCTCACAAATCCTTATTGGTGCGGCCATCGGCGATGCGCTAACCAAACCATCGCCCGCCGGCAACGACCCTTACGGCATCAGCATCAGCCATTTAACGCGGTTTGAAAATCTCTCTAAACGCGAGAAACATGTTCTGGAACTGTTGGTTGGTGGCATGACCAACAAAGGAATTGCCCGCTCCATCGATCTTCAAGAAGCCACGATCAAAATTCACGTTAAAAACATTTATCGAAAAATCGGTGCCAGCAACCGCGCACAAGCAGTGCGCATGGCCATTCAGCCCGGCTGGCAGGTGACACCGTCACGACGACCGAGCAGCTGATGAAAAAAGCCCCTGCTGACGGCACTCAGCAGGGGTCAAATTTCATGGCGTGGCATACCGGGGCCACAGACGCTTTGCAAGCGCTGGGCAACCTCTTCAAGGCTTAACGGCTTGCGCCATAGTTCGCTAGCCCCCTGGGTCTGCTGGTCTTGGTTGATTTGAGCATCATCTTCGCCTACCTCACGATAACCGGTCATGGCAAAAATAGGCAGGGTCGGTGACAAAGCCCGCAATTTGACGATCAATTCGTCACCTCCCATCACCGGCATGCGCAAATCGGTGATCACCGCATCGGTGGGGTCGGATTTAAATATTTGGATGGCTTCTTCACCGTTGTAGGCGGTGTACACCAAATAGCCCATTTCTTGGACAAAATCAGACAAGCTGTTCGCGGCGGTGATTTCATCATCGACCACCAGAATTTTAGCCGCATTGTGCGTCACCAAAGCAGCGGACGCTGCCCAGTCGTGTTCCTTATCGACAATCGGCAAGATGATTTCGAAACGCGCACCATCTTCTATATTGAAGGCTTCGATGGTACCGGCCATCGATTCAATAATGCCATAACTAATGGACAGCCCCAGCCCGGTACCCTTGCCGCTCTCTTTGGTGGTGACGAACGGCGCAAAAATGTGCGGCAAGACTTCCGTTGGGATGCCGCCACCGTTATCTTCAACACTGATGCGCAACGTGCGGGCACCTCCATCTTGATTAATGGCGATAGTGATCCACCCCTCCAGGTCATCATCAAGCCGTTCTTGGTGACTGACAATGGCGTCGCGTGCGTTGCTGAGCAAATTCAA
>JAESUA010000176.1 GCA_016763255.1 Magnetovibrio sp.
GGTGCGGTGTTCGCCCTCACCAGTGCAGCCGAGCCAGTCGCAAGTCCGCAGATTTGTGGCTTTTGCACCGGTTGCGCGCCCACTTCGGGCACGCTTGGTGGTGAACTTAAATGAGGTTTCTAACCCGGCTTTGCGTGCTTGGCTTTTCATGGCTTAACTATGAGGGTTATGAGGGCGTCATGCAAGACGTGGTCTTAGGCCATTTAGGCCCCTTGATCTATGAATTTTCCGGCTTATTTGTTCGAGGGCTAAACATTTTTTGAGGATATTCATATGAGCATTCGCGCCATTATCGAAACCAAGCTTAAGGCGGCGCTTAAGCCGGAGCACTTAGAAGTGATTGATAATTCCGCCCAACATGCCGGTCATGCCGGGGCACGACCGGGCGGCGAGAGCCATTTTGCGGTGGTGGTGGTCTCCACGGCCTTTAACGGCCAAAACCGTGTTCAGCGTCAGCGCATGGTCTATCAAGCCCTGAGCGAAGAAATGACCTCTCACATACACGCGCTGGAGTTGAAAACACTTTCTCCAGACGACGTTTAGGTTATTTAGTTATACTTTAGTTTATACTGTAAATGCCTAAAAACAGGGCAGTAAGGGAAAATACTTTTGTATTCAAGTGCTTGTATAATAGTCCAAAGGGGCCATTGAAAAGAAAGTCGATTGATACAATCCTTACATGTGTTGAATAAGTTCGTTCAATGCAAACGCGGAAAGTGGAACAGCTTTCCAGAGGCTAAACCCAAGACGGGGGAAGTAGGCGAATGAACAGCCGACTCCAAAGCAGGAATGTAACAGTCGATGGCCACCGCACCAGCTTGCGTCTAGAGCAAGATGTGTGGGTGGCACTTGAAGAAATTTGTGAACGCGAAGACATGACCGTTCACGAAGTGTGCACCTTGATCGAGCAACGGCGTATCGGTTCCAGCCGCACCGCTGCGGTTCGAGCCTTCATACTTGGCTATTTCCGTGAAGCTGCGTCCGATACTGGACATGTCCGTGCAGGTCACGGCAATCTTGCCAAAATTGCCAGCACCACAAAGCAGATCGATCGTGAGGTAATTGCAGCCACACTGAACTAAGGCTGCACTCATAAGCTTCGGTTTATGCGAAGGGATTTGGGTTGCCGAAGACGCTTACGCGTCTTCGGGGCCGAAAGCCTTTGTGCTGGCATCGTTGATGTTGATGTTGAGTTCAGTTAAAGCCGCATTCAATAAATCGCGCATCGACACCATGGCGACCACACGATGTTGCTCGTTGACCACGGGCAAGTGGCGGATGTTGCGCGTTAACATCAGCTCGATGGCGTCCAGGCAATTGTCTGAAGGCTGCAAACATTCGGGGTTCTCAGTCATCACATCGGACAAAGGTGTGGCCTGCGGATTTAGGCCACAGGCCAGAACCCGGTGGGTGATGTCGCGTTCACTGAGGATGCCGATTAGCACGTCGTCACCATCGGTGATGGCGACGGCGGCGATGTTGCGTGTGCTCATCGCCTGCACGGCATCATGAACAGAACTGGTTTTATTGAGAGCAACGATGTCTTGTTCGCACACGACATCGGGAATAATGCGCCGATGCATTCAGGTATTCTCCCCCATTTGGCTTTCGCCATTGATTTTTATATCTGATTAAGTGTGCATCACTCACGTGCCCCCCCCCACACGGGATGTAGAATGTTGCAGTGCACATTTTTACAAGATCGTGGCGTGGAAGTCATCACTGGATCGCATAAACGTAACATAAAATCATACAATATTGCTTTTGTGACGCCCCTGAAGAGAGGATTAAGGGGCTGCCTTGTCTTGTTCGGGTGGTGTGATGCGGATGGCTTTGATTTGGTGGTGGAAGCGGCGCAAAATTTCGAAGCGGAAACCAAAAAACAAGAATGTTTGACCGACGTCGGGAATGCGCCGAGATTCATGCAAAATCAGCCCGGCTATGGTGGCGGCATCTTCATCGGGCAATTGCCAATCAAGCTGTCGATTGAGGTCGCGGATGGTGACGTCGCCCTGGACCACCAAGGTGCCATCGGGGTGTATATGCACGCCGGCTACGGAGATATCGGTTTCGTCCGAGATATCGCCGACGATTTCTTCCAGCACATCTTCCAGCGTCACGATGCCTTGTAGGCTGCCGTACTCATCCACCACCATGGAAAAATGCTCGCGCCGGGCGCGAAAAGCCTGCAGTTGATCCAGCAGCGGTGTATATTCGGGTACGAACCATGGCTTGGCGGCAATCGATAATATGTCGAGCTGCTCTAAGCCTTGGGATCCCCTTGGGTCTTTGGCGGGGTGCTCGCGGACTTCGCGAAGGAGCGCTTTGGCATGCAGCACACCGACGATGTTGTCGGGTTCATCATGCCACAATGGCAGGCGCGAATAAGGGCTTTCAAGCACCTGATTGATGATGTCTTCGATGGGGTCGGCGGCGTTGACCGCCATCACCCCTTTGCGGTGCGTCATGATTTCGCCCACCTGCACGTCGCTGAGGTCCAAGACACTGCGCAACATCACGCCGGATTCCCTATCATCGCCGAGGGCATTGGTGGTGTGCAGATCGATAGCACCACGTAATTCTAGGGTTGAAGAATGAAGGTCATCACTGGCATGGGAATCAACTTTGAAGAGGCGCAGCAGCAGCCCAACGACAAAGTTGGTGGTGGCGACAAATGGTGTCAGGACAATGACCAGGGCATTGATGATTGAAACAACCCCCAGCGCCGCGCGGTTGGCATGACGGATGGCGTAGGTCTTGGGCAAGATTTCGGCAAATATCAAAACCAGGAAGGTCATGCTCACCGTCGCCAGAACCACGCCCGCTTCGCCGAACATGGTCATCAAAAGGCTGGTGGCCAGCGCACTGGCCAAGATATTGACCAAATTGTTGCCCAGCAAGATGGTGCCAATCAGGCGTTCGCGGTTGTCATAAAGTCTATTGACCATGGCGGCGCGGGGGTTGCCGCTTTTTTCCAACTGGTGCATCAGCGGTCGTGATGCCGTCGTCAGGGCGGTTTCCGATCCGGAAAAAAATGCGGACAAGATCAAGAGAATTAAAATTGCGGCGGCGATGTATATCATGCCCTTAGCCTTTTATCAGCTTGAGTTTTTGAGCCAGTCATTAAGAAGGGCGCGCACATCGGCGGTGTCGATGTCTCGGGTGACATAAGCTTGTCCGATGCCGCGCGCCAGGATGAAGGTCAACTTACCGTCTTCGACTTTTTTGTCGCGGCTCATATGATCCATCAGCTTGTCTGTGGTCCACCCATCTGTATTTAACGCCTTAAAATCTGACGCAAGGCCGATGGCGTCAAAGTGTGCCGCTGTGCGAGCGCTGTCTTGGCCGGAACAAAGCTCCAATCGCCGGGACAGATCAAACGCCATGGCGGTGCCGATGGAGACGGCTTCGCCATGCAAAAGGGTTCCGCCGTAACCGGTTTCAGCTTCCAGCGCGTGGCCGAAGGTATGGCCCAAGTTTAACAAGGCACGTTTGCCGCTTTCACGTTCATCTTCGGCCACCACACGGGCCTTGGCCGCGCAACTGGTCAGCACCGCATGACGGCGCTTGTCCATATCGCCATCAATCAGCGCTTGGGCGTTCACTTCCAGCCATTCGAAAAAATCAGGTGAATCGATCAGGCCGTATTTGACCACCTCGGCATAGCCCGCCAGCAGTTGGCGGCGGTCCAAGGTGTTGAGGGTTTGGGTGTCGGCCAGAACCAGTTTGGGCTGGTAAAATGCGCCGACCAGGTTTTTGCCATGCTTGGTGTTGATGCCGGTTTTGCCGCCGACCGAACTGTCGACTTGGCTCAACAACGTGGTGGGGACTTGGATGAAGGGTATGCCGCGCAAAATACTGGCGGCGGTGTAGCCGACCAAATCACCGATCACACCGCCGCCCAATGCGATCAGCGTGGTTGAGCGTTCGATCCTCATTTCCAAGATCGTTTCACACAGCTTTTGAAACTGCGCGAAGCTCTTGGTTTGCTCGCCGGCGGGCAGGGTGATGGTCTCGACCTTAATGCCAGCGCCTTCCAACGAAGCCTTCAGGGGGGCCAAATAATGCGGGGCGACGTTTTCATCGGTGATGATGATGCAGCGTGGCCGCGCCAGCACCGGTGCAATCTTGCTGGCGGCGCTTTCGATCAGGCCCGCGCCGATAACGATATCATAGCTGCGGTCGCCCAATTGCACACATAAGGTATCGATATCGCCTGCTTTCATGTGCTGTCTTGGTCCTTTAAGGCCTCAATGATCAAATCCACCGCGCTGTCGTGGTTTTCATTATCGGTATTGATATGAACGATGGCTTGTTTATAAATCGGATAGCGCTCAGTGGTAAGCTTTTCCAGTGTCTTCTTGGGGTCGCCGGTTTTCAAAAGCGGCCGACCGCCGCGTCGTGAGGTACGTTCGGCCAGGGCATCGAGGCTAGCCTTGAGCCAGACCGAGGTCGCGGCGTTGAGAATTTGAGCGCGGATTTCGGGGTTCATGAACACACCGCCGCCGGTGGCCAAAACCATGGGGCCCTCATCCAAAAGCCGTTCCATGACACGCTTTTCCCCGGCGCGAAATTCCGCTTCACCATAAAGCTCGAAGATATCTTCGATGGAACAGCCAGCGGCTATTTTGATTTCGTCGTCCGAATCATGGAACGGTACGTTGAGACGTTTTGCCAAACGCCGGCCCACGGTACTTTTGCCCGCGCCCATTAAACCGATCAGCACGATCGGGCGGGTGATTTTGGGCAACTTGGACACGTTTGGCTCTCCTTAAGAATTCGCAGGCTAGTCTGTGGTTGATCAGCTTGAAACCCTGACTGGAATCCTGGGCGGCAAGCCGATACACTGCCGAAAATTCGCCATACTTGGCGCTTAATGTCCGGACCCTAACATAACGACCTCAGTCCGCAACAAAGTAGCGTATAAAAACTCTAACTCGCACTTGAAGGTAAATTGATTCCCATGCGCAAAATGTCCGTGATTTTTCTCCTTTTATTGGTGGCGTTGGTGGCGGGTGGGGCCGGTTGGCTGGCCACCTGGGACATTCCCGCACCGGTGAGCACTGTCGAAAAGGTTATTCCTGATGAACGCTTCCCGCGCTAAGCGCTCAGGGACTGTCCTTGGGACTGCCTTGTCGACTGCCCTGGCGGCGGTCCTTTTTGTGCTGCCCAATGTTGCGTTGAGCCAGGATGGACCAGTTGATTTGTCGCCGCCGTTGCGCCTTGATCCCCCAGCCCAACCCAGCGTTCAGCCCGCCCGCTCGCTTCCCGGGGGCGCACGGCCTGCGATGCCACTCATTGAACCTGCTGCGGTGGGCGAGCGTGATGTGCGCACGAATTCCATTATGGGCGGCGTGGTGCAAACCGAAGCCGTCGGTGTTCTCAATCCCGATCTTGCCGGTGCGTTGAGTGAAGCCCAAGGCGGTTTTGGCAATGCCATGTGGCGCGAAACCCAGCTGGGTGTGATCGAAAATCTATTGCCGCAAATCCCCGTCACCACCGCATCGCCCGCGATGCGTGATTTGATGCGGCGCTTGTTGCTGACCGGCGCGGTGGTGCCGCAAGGGACCAAGCGAGGGTCTTTGATTTCATTGCGTGCCGGTCTGTTGTCGGCGATGGGTGATTTTGTCGGCGTGAACAGTTTGTTGAGCGCGGTGCCGGGACGAACCAAGTATCAAGATTTGCTGCGGGTCGAAGTCGACACGCGTTTTTTGACCGGTGATGTCGCTCGGGCTTGCCAACTGGCCAACGCTTACATTCAAGAGCAGCAATCCACCTATTGGCAAAAGGCCTTCATTTTCTGTCAGGCGCTGGAAGGCGACACGGATTCGGCCATGCTGGGCATGTCTTTGTTGGAAGAACAGGGTGTTGATGACCCCGTCTTTTTCCAGTTGGTTGAGGCCGTGGTTGAACTGGAAGCGGGGGCAAAGCCGCCGGTGATCGACAGTTTGTCGGATCCAACCCCACTGCATCTGGCCTTGGCGCGTGTGGCCAAGGTCAACTTGCCCAATGATGTGATTTCATCCAACCGCCCGGGGGTGTTGCGGGCCATCGCGATCAGCCCCAACGCGCCCCCCGAATTGCGCCTGGAAGCGGCGGAACGTGCCGAATTTGCCGGTGCATTACAGGTTGATACCCTGCGTCAATTGTATGCCAGCATCACCTTTTCGGATGACCAGCTGAAAAACCCATTGAGCCAATCCACCATGCTTTCAGGCCCCATGAGCCGGGCGTTGTTGTATCGCGCAACCTTGATGCAGACGGTACCTGCGGCCCAGGCCGAAGCTTTGATGCGGGCTCTTGAAATGGCCCGCCGGGGCGGGCGCTATGCCTCCACCGCGCGGGCATTTTTGCCGCAGTTAGGCCGCGTATCGGTGTCGCCGGATCTGGCGTGGTTTGCCCCCGAAGCGATCCGCGCCTTTTTGATCAGTGGTCGTGCCCAAGGGGCTGCGCCGTGGTTTAATTTGCTTAAAGGCTCCGCTTTGCTCGATGCGAAAATGGCACGCGAACTGGACTCATTGATGCCGGTGGCGCGCTTGTCGGGATTCGAAGGCGCGTCCGAGTGGACCATGGATCAACTGAGTGATTGGTGGGCTTCGGTGAAAGACACCGACGGTGCGCGTGATAAGGCGGTGGCGCTGGCGGCGACGTTTGAGGCTTTGGGCGAATACGTGCCCGATAAAATTGGGCTGATCTGGTGGCGGGCACCTCGCACACCGCGATGATGGCCCCGTATCCGGCGCACTGGTTCTTGTTGCGCGGTGCTTCGGCGCGCGGGCGCGTGGGCGAAACGGTGCTGCTTAGCCTCGTTAGTTTGGGCGATGGTGGTCCGGCACGCGCTGATCCTATCGTGCTCCATCACGTGCTGAAATCTTTGCGCAACATCGGTTTGGACCGCGAAGCCCGTGCGATGGCCTTGGAAGCGGTCGTCGCCGCTGGACTGTAGGTAAGCGATCCATGGGAAGGCGACGTAAACAGAGCGATCCGCTGCCCCGCCAAGTCGAGATGTTTCTCGAAATGTTGGCGGCCGAACGCGGTGCGGCGCAAAACACCCTAGAAAGTTATCAACGCGATCTGGGTGATTTTTCCGCCTTTGCTAAATCCAAGGGTGCGCAGGCGGCCGATGCGGATGTTAATCTGATCCGCCAATACCTCAAACATCTCGACACCTATGGCATGGCACCGCGCACCCAAGCGCGGCGTCTGTCGGTGTTGCGTCAGTTTTTCCGCTTTTTGTATGGTGAACGCCTGCGCAGCGACGATCCCACCACGGTGATCGACAGCCCCAAGGTTGGCCGTACGTTGCCCAAATATCTCAGCGAAGAAGAAGTCGAACGTTTGCTGGACTGCGCCGCCAA
>JAESUA010000019.1 GCA_016763255.1 Magnetovibrio sp.
ACCCTTGATCAGCTCGACCACTATTACCTCAATGACATCGAAGGCCTGGAAAACCCTACCAGCGAAAATATTGCACGCTGGATTTGGGCTAAGGTCAAAGCCGACCTGCCAGGTTTGAGCAAGGTCGCGGTCATAGAAACCTGCACTGCAGGCTGCATCTATCGGGGTGAAGATGAGGCTTAAGCCTCAATCGTTTAGCCCTCATCTTCGACAAAATCGATTTCATCTTCGTTGATGGTCCACGGCTCGGCCCGCCCGGCATCCGACCATTCGATCATCGCCTCAAGGTTTTGCACCGCGTCCATGTAGGTGCGGCAGGTGGGGTTAAGATCCACCGCATAGGTGGTGAAGCGGCTGACGATGGGTGCAAACATGGCGTCGGCGTTGGAAAAAGTGCCGAATAAAAACGCCCCGTCCGCGCCGTAGGTCTCGCGGCATTGGCTCCAGATGGTTTCGATGCGCCGGATGTCGCGCTCGACAGCAGCCTTGGTATCGCCTTCACCGCGCCCGCGTCCCGGATCGGATAAGCGGATGTTCATCGGCATGTTGGCGCGTACGGCGGTAAAGCCCGCGTGCATTTCTGAAGACACCACCCGGGCCATGGCGCGGGCCTTTTTATCACTCGGCCACAACTTGGCTTCGGGCCAGGTCTCGGCCACATATTCCAAAATAGCCAGGGTTTCCCAGACGGTGTTGGCGTCATGCTCCAACACCGGCACGGTGCCGCTGGGCAATTCGGCTTTGCGCTGGGCCCAATTGTCTTCATATAAAGGCACCAATTTTTCATCAAACTTGATGCCGCCCACCTTCAACGCCAACCACGGACGTAAAGACCACGATGAATAATTTTTGTTGCCGATGATCAGCATTGGCTTGGACATATATGTGCTCCTAAAAACAGCATTGTCTGGGTAAGCTCTTGGGCCGTCCAGACAAACAATTTTGGGGCAACCATTGCACTATTTTAACGGATATATTTATAGATTGAGTTCAATCTATTATCGTGCATTGATGCGGCGCAATAACGATTTTTACATGTACATTTGTCTTACTATATAGTGCTTTAGAAGGATTCCACAGTGACCCCAGATCAGGCTGAACTCGTACAGCGCTCGTTTGCCGAGCTGTCCGGTAACGAACCCGCTTTCGTTAAAGCAACCTTGGTTGGCATGGCGGGGCTCAATCCTGGTGTATCGGCACTACTTGCTTCAACAAGTGGGGATGTGGAAGCCAAAGTTGGCAAAGGGCTGCGGCATGTTATCGAGAGCTTGCATGTCATCGACACCATAGCTGATTATGTCGCAGGGGTCGGTGAGGCGCTGAGCGATCAAGGGGTGCAAGATGCTCATTATGCGGTGTTCAGCCAAGCCATGATGCAAAGCCTGAAAGAGACCCTTGGCGATGCCTGCACGGCACAAGTCAGTGAGGCTTGGGAGTCCAGTTGGATGATGCTGTCCGGCATTATGCGCGAAGCGGCGATGTGCCGGGGTGATGGCGTGGCCGACGTAGCCGACGTGGCCGACGTAGCCTTGGATAAGCCTGTTGTTGCGCCAGTGCAATCTGCTGCATCAAGCATGTATGCCACGCCCAAAACCGTAGTTTCGCCCCCAGAGGACACCCCCGAGAACGCCAATAACGAAGCCATTGCGGGCCAAGCCCAGCAACTGATTTCTGAAATCGACAACATCAACGATGTCGCGCGGCAAATTTCCGGGGTGGCCAAACAGACCGCCTTGTTGGCGTTGAACGCACGTATCGAAGCGGCGCGCACTGGCAAGGCCGGGGCAGGTTTCGCGGTGGTTGCCAATGATGTGAAAGATCTTGCCACCCGTTCCAGCAAAGCGACCGAAGGGGTTCATATTGCGGTCAAAAGCATGAACGATTTGACCAACAGCCTGATCGCGAGCCTCAAAGATCAAGGTTCAACATCGATTGGCGATCAGATCATTGCCTTGGTCCAAGAAATCGAAAACGCTGGAAGCATTTCCAAAAGCATCAGCGAGATCGCCGGGGAAACCAACCTTTTGGCGCTCAACGCCACCATCGAAGCCAACGCCGCAGGCGACAAGGGCCGTGGCTTCGCGGTGATCGCGGGCGAAGTCAAAGACCTCGCCAATCAAACCTCCAATGCCACCACTGAAATTAACGCCATCGTTGGCAATTTGAACAACATGGCGCTGAACTTGGCCGAACTGACGGCTTAAGAGGCCGACGTCTCCAGGGCAACGTCGGCGGACAGCCATTCTTTCTTGCCACCCACTAAATAATAAAACCGGCCCTAACCTAGGCTTTCAAGCCATGTGGCCGCCAAGCCCACACGCTCGCCCACCGAACTTGCGCAGTAGACCACGACCACCCGATGTTGGTCGAGCAGTCGCGTGGCCGAACACGCCAAGATATCACCGGACATGATATGTTGTAGCTGGCAGGCGACCTTTGTCCGTAGGCCGTTGGTGGCAAGGTATCGACCACGCAAACGATGCGTCGCCAAACGGTCAGTCCTGTAGGGTTCGGGTGCTCAATTGGTGCTATGGATTTTTCTGCCTTATGGACGAGATGGGCAAGGGTACATATCCCTAAATTAAATTATAAACTCTCACGCGCATTCCGAATGTAATTCACATCTTATTTCTTGGTTTACGAGAAATAATGATATTTAGGTACGTGGTCGGGGTGTGAAATATTACTTAAACCATTCTAAAGTAAGGCTTTTTTGTGGGACAAACTATGACAATAGTCTTATTGTCATATGTATCGCAAAAGGAGACAGCCGATGGTGGGGAGGCCATTAGCTTCGGCGTGTTGTGTAGCGGGCTCTAAGGCCCTGTTCAGCAATCGGAGTATTACACTGTGACCATGTCCAATTTCAAAGTGAGTTCGCAAATCTTATCAATCGGGCTGCTGGCCTTGCTGGGTTTTGTGGTTGTTGGGGGTATTTATTTTAACAGCACAACCCAACAAAATATCATTCAAAAGCAATTGCTCAACGCGTCTGAATCCGTGAACCTTGCCGGTGAACTGCAGTTCGATTTCACCAATGCAAGGGTTTTGGAAAATCAATTCCTGCTCAATCGCGAAATGAAGTACGTCGAAGAACATAAGGCGGTTATGGCGGAAGCCATCCCCCAGATTGATGATTTGCGACGCTTTCACGACGAGTCGGCGATGCTCAAATTACTCGATAATTTGAAAGGTGGTTTTATTGAGTACGCCAAGGAGTTTGATGAGGTTGAACGCGACTGGGAAGAAATCGGCCTGACCCAAAAGGACGGTTTGCTCGGCGAAATGGCCGTCGCGATTAACAAGGTCGAAGAGGTTCTCGTAGCCAATAATGCCGCCGTGTTGGATGAAATTCTCGCGCAGATGGTACGCCGAGAAAAGGATTTTTTGCTGAGTGAAGACGCAGCAGCCTTAGCGGGCATGGATCAATTGAAGGAAGCCTTCGAGGCGCAATTGACCAGAGACACACAATTGCCCTTCGCCCTTAAGGCCCAGGTCAAAACCGGTTTTGAGGATTATTTCACAAAAATGAAATCGGTTTCGCTGCTGATGAAAAAACTTCATCACGATGAAATCCTCATGGAAGAACTCTATGTCAGCGCTTTGGCGTTGCTTGTAAAATTGGTCAAGGATGGCGAGGAAGATCTGCAAGATGCCACCGCCGATCTCGAAGCAATCAGCACCAGCGCCTTTAAATTCATAATGATCACGATGGTGGTGGTCACATTGGTGGTATTTGGTTTGGCGGTGATGATCGGTCGCGGCATTTCCAGGCCCATCTCCAACATGACCGATGCCATGCAAACGCTGGCCGATGGTCATCTTGAAGTCGAGATTCCGGCCCAAGATTACGGCAATGAAATTGGCACCATGGCGGCGGCGGTTCAGGTCTTTAAAGACAACGCCATTGCAGTGAAACGCATGGAAGCCGAACAAAAAGCCAACGAAGAACGCACCGCACGTGAAAAACGCGAGATGATGTTGAAGATGGCCGACGATTTCGAACAAAGCATCGGCGGCGTGGTTGATACGGTGTCTTCGGCGGCGACCCAAATGCAATCATCGGCGACCTCCTTGTCGTCCACGGCGGAAGAAACGTCCAAGCAATCTACCACCGTTGCGGCGGCGTCTGAGCAGGCCTCGACCAACGTGCAAACGGTGGCTTCGGCGTCCGAAGAACTGTCGAGCTCGATCTCCGAAATATCGCGACAAGTTGCGAAATCGACGCAGATTTCGGACACCGCAGTTGAAGAGGTCGATGGTGCCAACGATAAGGTCAAGAGTCTGGCCCAGGCGGCGCAAAAAATTGGTGAAGTGGTGGCCCTGATCACCGACATCGCTGATCAAACCAACTTGCTGGCGCTCAACGCCACCATTGAAGCGGCGCGTGCCGGTGATGCGGGCAAGGGTTTTGCAGTGGTGGCTTCGGAGGTTAAAAACTTGGCCAATCAAACGGCCAAGGCGACCGAAGAAATCTCCAGCCAAATCGGCGGTATCCAAGACGCAACCCAGGATGCGGTGCAAGCCATCGGATCGATCGGCGGCATCATCAACCAGATGAACGAGATTTCATCGACCATCGCAGCCGCGGTCGAAGAACAAGGCGCGGCCACATCGGAAATTGCGCGCAACGTCGAACAGGCGGCCCAAGGTACCGGTGAGGTGTCGGCCAACATCGCCAGCGTCACCCAAGCGGCATCCGAAACCGGCGCTGCGGCGGAGCAGATGTTGGGCGCGGCCCAAGAGCTTTCGCAACAATCCGTAGTGCTGCGCGGCGAAGTGGACAGTTTCCTCAGCACCGTGCGCAACGGCTAACACCGCTTCGTATCACACACACCAAACAAGGGGCCCCATCCATTCGATGAGGCCCCTTTTGGTTTGAGATGGTCTTTGTTTGAAGGCTAAAGCGAAGCCTCACCACCCGCCTCTTTAAGCTCCTGCAAAACCGCAATGATGGGCCGCAACAATTCCATGTCGGGCTCGCGTTCAAGCTCTTTGCAGAGTCCCATGTAATCTCGCGCAATGTTCGCAGTCAGTTGGGCAAAAGCCGAGTGCAGGTCCAAAAACAGAGGCTGGATGATGTGCAGGGCTTCGGTGACCGCCTCAAGGGCTTCATTGGTTTGCTTGGCCGCCGCTAAAATTTTGGACCGCGTCCCCAAGCACATGGCGAGATCGGGATAAAAGGCATCTGGGGTATGTCGGACCAGCTTGCGGATGAGTTTGCCGGA
>JAESUA010000177.1 GCA_016763255.1 Magnetovibrio sp.
CGTAAAAATGCGATTCGCCGCCCTCGGGCGCACCTGCATGACCGGCATGGAGATGACTTTCATCAACAACTTTTAACGATTCTGGTGTAAAAGCATTTTCCAGTTTCAATTCAATCCGGTCTCTGACCACGCCCATAATATTTTCCCTTTTTGTCTTAGCTTTATCGCTAATTCACTCGATCAGATCAGTATAGAGCCCAATGTCAGATAGTTTCGAGTATACACCGCGCTTTAAAGACATGCGCATCAAAAAGACCAAAGGCAAACGCAAACAAGCCCAAGTCGAGGCTGAACGCGTGTGTGAATGGCCTGCTTGTAATGAGCATGCGGGAAGCCGTTGCCCAAAATCCAATTCACAGCTCAATGATTTTTATTGGTTCTGTCCAAAGCATGCGGCACAATACAATAAGTCCTGGAACTTTTTTGAAGGCCTCAGCGACGACGATGTCGAAGCCGCCATCAAAAGCGACACTGTGTGGCAGCGTCCAACGTGGGAGTTGGGCTCCAAATCAGACAAAGACAAAGCCCGCGCGTTTGCCCAGGGGGCAAAAATTCAGGACGGTTTTGGCTTGTTCAACGATGGCCCCAACAGTGCCCAAACGCAGACCAAACACCGTGGCTTTCCACCCGACAGCCCCGTTGCAAAAGCCTATGCTATGATGGACTTGGCACCACCGATTACCACCGCGGACCTAAAGTCATGCTATAAAAAGCTTGTGAAGCGCCATCATCCAGATGCCAATGGCGGGTGCAAAGAAGCCGAAGAAAAATTCAAAGAAGTCGGCCTTGCCTACCAGATGATCTTGAAACACCTTGGTGCATAACTCGTCTATACTTCTCCACCTCCCCTTTGAAAACACTTGCTGACCATAACCGGCGGCAAAGAACCGGAAAATCTCATGACCGTGGCTATCAATTCAGATTCGAACTCATCGGAATTCCCGTTAAATGCCCCCGACATCACCATGGATGTGCGCCAAACATTCGGCATCGACGTGGATATGGACGTGCCCGCATTTTCCGAAGGCGAAGAGCACGTGCCCGCCATCGATGTAAATTACCAGTTTGATTTCGACACCACGTTGGCGATTCTCGCAGGTTTTAAACACAATCGCCGGGTCATGGTGCAGGGTTATCACGGCACCGGAAAATCGACCCACATCGAACAAATCGCCGCACGCCTCAACTGGCCGATGATCCGCGTTAACTTGGACAGCCATGTTTCGCGCATCGACCTGGTGGGCAAGACGCCATCGTGCTCAAAGAAGGCAAACAGGTGACGGAATTTCGTGAAGGCATCTTGCCGTGGGCCTTGCAGCGCCCGGTCGCGATTGTCTTTGACGAATACGACGCCGGTCGCCCCGACGTGATGTTCGTGATCCAACGGGTGCTGGAGGTCGAGGGCAAGATGACCCTGCTCGACCAAAGCCGGGTGATCCATCCTCACCCGTACTTCCGCCTGTTTTCGACCACCAACACCATCGGTTTGGGCGATACCACCGGGCTGTATCACGGCACCCAGCAGATCAACCAAGGCCAAATGGATCGCTGGAACATCGTCACAACCTTGAACTACCTGCCCCACGATGACGAAACTCGCATCATCCTGTCGAAGGTCCAACAATATCAAAATGACGAAGGCCGCGAGATCGTATCTTCCATGGTCCGGGTTGCTGATTTGACCCGCGAAGGCTTTATGGGCGGGGATATTTCCACCGTCATGAGCCCGCGCACGGTGCTGACATGGGCGGAAAATGCTCAAATTTTCGGCGATGTGGGTACGGCTTTTCGCATGAGCTTCCTCAACAAGTGTGATGAGCTGGAACGCTCGATTGTCGCCGAATACTATCAGCGTTGTTTTGGCACCGAATTGCCGAACTCAGTGACCAGGGCCCTGAACAAGGGATAAGGATCAGGCTCCACCATGTCCAAGGCCGAACCGCTCCATGAAATGGTCAAACGTGCAACAGCTTCGACGCTGCGCGCGATGGCCCGAGAACGTGAACTGATCGTTGGCTTTGCCCGCGGCCAAGAGGGCGTTGTGCATTCCGGCGATACCGCCACCCTGCCCGAACCGGAGCCACAACCGCATCTCAAGCTTGCCGATATCTTGTGCCTGCGTGGTCATGCCGACGCATTGGCCCTGCGGTTAAACTATCACGACAAAAAATTGCATAACCGGCTTATGCCGCCGGGCGACGATGCCCGCAAATTATTCAATGCCCTGGAACAAGTCCGAGTTGAAACTGTGGGTGGACGCATTTACCCCGGTGCGGCCCAAAATTTGGCCGCCCTGCATGAACAAAATGCCGTCAATTATCGCGGCATCACGGAACGCGACCCACAGCATCTGCCCATCGCCATGGCGTTGCTGGCACGCGCACGTTTCACCGGCACAGACCTTCCGGCACCCGCCCAAGCCTTGGCCCAAATGTGGGAAAGCTGGCTTGACGCCAAGGCACCGGGACATCTCGATAAACTGAGCGCCGCACTCGACAATCAAGCTGATTTTGCCCATGCCGCCGGGACGTTGATGCAGGCCTTGGATTTGATCAACGAGTTGCCCAGCGAACCGGACCAGGATCAAGAATCCGAACAAGACGCCCAGGCCGACGATCAACAACCACAATCGGGTGAAGACGACCAACCCGACGGTGAAGGTGATCAAGATTCATCCGGCATGGTTGGCGCAGATGCCATGAGCGCCGAAATGGCCGACGGCCTCGACGGCGGTGATGGCCTCGACGAAGACATGGTTTCGGGCGGCGAAACCCCTGCCGGACCAAACGAAGGCGAAGACACCTGGCCGCTTAACAATCCCCAGGCCCCACCGCCCTACCATGCCTATGCCACCCAATTCGATCAGGTTGTCACCGCAGAAGATCTGTGTGATCCCACCGAAATGCAGCGCCTGCGCGAACAGTTAGACCGCCAACTGGATAAGTTGCAAGGGGTGGTGAGCAAGCTCGCCAATCGTTTGCAACGCCGCCTGCTGGCCAAGCAAACCCGGTCGTGGGAATTCGATCTGGAAGAAGGCCTGTTGGACGTCGCACGCTTAACACGGGTGGTCATCGACCCCTACGCCCC
>JAESUA010000178.1 GCA_016763255.1 Magnetovibrio sp.
GATTTTTTCGGTTAGCGGGCAGCCCGACAATTCCACCCCATGAGCGCTTTTTTGAAACGCGCCGGTTTTGCGATCCGTCAGGCCGCGCGCGCAACTGTCCTTGCCGCGATCATGACACAACACGCAATAATGAGTTTCATCCAGCGCCCCGACCAAATCGCAACCGGGATCGGTGAGCTTAAAACCATCACGATGGATTTGCCGGTCGGCGGTGAACTCCATCGCCGACACGCCAGCGACATCGACCGCATCGGTGTGCACCAGATCATCCGGCACCGTTTTGCCCGGTTGGCGAAACAAAATATCGCTGGCATGGCGTTCCCGCCCGGCCTCGGACAGGGCCGCCCACAAAGCATAATCAAGGGCCACCCGAAGATCATCTTCATGGGCGGTTTCATCCTCACCCCAGGCCAAGACCGCTTCGGCAAAGCTAAACTGATTGAGCGCCCCACCCATCTGCGGCGCAAGTCGAGCTTCCAAGGCCGGGCCGTCGAGGGCTTCGGCGTCGTGCGGTTTTTTACCTTTCAACGCCCGGCGCTGCACAAACAGGCGTTTGCACGCATACAAGGGGTCCAACGCGGTGTGCCGTCCGGCCAAGGCACTCAACTCGGCTTCGACACCAAACAATTTGGCGATGAACGCGTCCACATGGGGCGACAATTCCAGCAGCAAATCCGCCTCGCCTTTGTCATCTAGATGATCGGGGGCTTGGCGCGCGGTGCGCAACCGATCCGCCAAGTCAGGATTGAGATTTTGTAGCTCCTGTAAAAAAAAACCATCCACGGTGACGAGGGCACGGTCGTTATACAGATCCGCGAAGGACAAATCGAAGGCCAGATTCAAGTCCATATTGGCAATCCTATTGGCATTTACACGCGCACAGCGTATTGTTTTGTCTGCTTTTGTACTGGGGGGTGAAAAGTCAGACTGTGACTGATTATATGGTGTGCACGACACGGAGCAAAAACGGGTTTTTACAAAAACCCAATATGCTTACAACTGCTGCCAAAAGCATCACGCGGCACTGATATTATGGACACCCTTACATGACCCTCGATCAACTGACCTATGCAGGTAACCTTAGCCCCGAAGAAACCTGGAAAAAACTTCAAGACGACACCAATACGATCCTTATCGATGTGCGCACCCCCGAAGAATGGGCCTACGTCGGCGTGGTCAACCTTTCGCCATTAGGACGCGAGTGTCTCTATGTACCGTGGCTGACTTATCCGCGGATGAGCGTGAACCCCAACTTTGTGCCCCAAATCCTAGAAGCGGCCAAACCACAAAGCGACGATACCCCCATCTTGTTCATCTGCCGATCCGGCGTGCGTTCAGCCTATGCCGCACACGCGCTCACAGATATGGGTTACACCCAATGTTACAATGTGGCGTTCGGCTTTGAAGGCGATCAAGACGAAAACAAGCATCGCGGCAACAAGAACGGCTGGAAGGTTGCCGGCCTGCCGTGGTTCAAGGCTAGCCCATCCCCCCCGAAACCATCCCCTGTGCGTGCATTTTTTTGGGGGAGGCGGTTAAGCATCCTCGGTGAATAAGAGTGACCAAAGACATCCTGCGGGCCTTTGGCATTCGTAATATCAGCTCAGCCGCTGACGGTGCCGATGCCTAAAAAGAACTGCGGATCTAATCACTTGTTCACAGCTCATTGGACTTGTGATTTAAGGGCCTGTTCCACCCCGTCCCAACGCCATAAATTTTCATTGGTAACGTAAGTCCCGCCCCACCAAAAATCGATGATGTTGGACTGGGCATGATCTTGATCCCCGGCCAAGACCGCTTGGCCGAAATTGGTCAATTGATAGCGAGTCCCCAGGTAAGTCTGCAAGGCCTCGCCCCCCAGTCCGGGTGTAAAGGTGACGTCCGTGTCGGTGCGCAGCAACGGCTCGTCAACAGTGGCCAGGCTGTTCAGGCGATCAAAGAAGCTCCAATCCCCCATAAACTGGGCCTCTTCGCAGTCTTGATAAGCCTTGAACATCTTGTTTGGCTGGATATGTCCCTTATCGACCATTTCCAAAATATGGCGCTCGGTGCGCGACAAACCATCTTGTTCAGACGGTAATTCTTCCAACATACGCAAAACCGCCGTAGCCAAATACGGCAGTGCAGACAGGTCCTTATCAAGCAAAGAGAACCACGCCTCGGGCGAATCTTGGCGAAAGGCGTGCCACGCCACTTCGGCGGTATCGAACTGTGCCGGAGTAACCTGTTCGGCACGATCCAGCCATGCACCAATTTTATCGGGACCGTAAAGGCCCAGATAATCATCCGCCTGCACCAAGAACAGCTCTTTAGTCGGTCTATCGACGCTCAAACGGTCCAAGACCTGCAACAACTGCAATTGATCATAAAGATCATGCTCGAACCACAGACCGATGCGTTCAAAATCCGAGATGTCCCCGAACATGCCTTCACGCGCACCAAAATCCGTACCGGCGTGTACGCCCCACTTGGCATTTAAGTAGCGGGCGCGCACATAGGACAACTCGATCGGGTCCGCGGTCATCGGCACCGGCCCCTCATGCAGCACGTCTTGCCATGGCAAGACCACCACTTCGGGATAGGCTTGCCTTAAGCTATCACCGACCACATCTCCATTGGTGATAAATAACTCCTGCATGACGTGTACCTCAACGAAATGAAGAACCGTATTTATTCCAGATCGGCTTGCCCGATCCAGGAAGCCCAAGATCCTCCCACATCTCACTGACTTTGTCGATGACACCTTGTTCCATGCGGATTTTAGAACCCCACTCGCGTTTGGTCTCGGGTCCGATTTTGGTTGTCGCGTCGATGCCCATTTTTGATCCAAGCCCACTATCTGGCGAGGCAAAGTCCAAATAGTCGATGGGGGTATTTTCAACCATAGTTACATCACGTACCGGATCGACATTGGTCGACATGGCCCACATCACATCATTCCAATCACGCGCATCGATGTCTTCATCAACGATGATGACAAACTTGGTGTAGGTGAACTGACGCAAATACGACCACACCCCCAACATGATGCGCTTGGCATGGCCGGGATAAGCTTTTTTCATACTCACCACCGCAACACGGTAAGAACAGGCTTCGGGGGGCAGCCAAAAATCACGTACCTCAGGAAATTGCTGAGTGAACAACGGCACAAACACATCATTCAAGGCCTCACCCAGCACGCTCGGCTCATCCGGCGGGCGACCGGTATAGGTGCTCAGATAAATCGGATTTTTACGCATGGTGATGGCGGAGATAGTGAACACCGGGAACGCCTCAACGTTGTTGTAATAGCCGGTATGATCGCCATACGGCCCTTCGTCGCCTTGTTCGGTTAACGACACATGACCTTCCAAGATAATTTCGGCGGTGGCCGGGACTTGCAACGGCACCGTTTTGCAGTCCACCAATTCGACCTTGGCACCTCGCAGCAAACCCGCAAATTGATATTCCGAAAGGGTATCGGGGACCGGCGTCACGGCAGCTAAGATGGTGCCGGGGTCCGCACCGATGGCCACCGCCAACGGCATGGGATCGTCACGCATTTCTTTCCAACGGGCAAAATGTTGGGCACCGCCACGTTGGTGAAGCCACCGCATTAGGGTTGTATTTCTACCGGTAACCTGCATGCGATAGATGCCCAAATTCGGCACATCGCGCTTGTCATTTTTGGGGTCTGGGCCTGCGGTGATGACCAGCGGCCAGGTGATCAACGGGGCGGGTTCACCCGGCCAACAGGTCTGAATTGGCAGCTCTGCTAAATCCACATCATCGCCTTCGATGACGATTTCCTGGCACGGTGCACGGCGCACGGTCTTGGGCTTCATCGCCATCACGGTTTTGAGCAGCGGGGCCATTTCCAAGGCTTCGCGCCAGCCACCGGGTGGCTCGGGTTGGCGCAAGAAAGCCAGCGTTTCGCCAACGCCCCTCAACTCCTCGGGCTTGCGCCCCATGCCGCGGGCGACACGCTCCACGGTGCCAAACAAATTGACCAAAACCGGCTTGCCATAAGGCTTTCCGGATTTATCAACCGGGTTTTCAAACAACACCGCCGGGCCTTGTTCGGCCAACAGACGGGTCTGAATTTCGGTCATTTCCAGGTCGGGTGAAACGGGCGTGGAAACGCGTATCAAATCGCCTGCGCGCTCCAACTCGTCGATGAAATCTCTTAAGGATGAATATGCCATGTGCCAAAGATCACAGCTTTGTGATGATCTTCAATGAAAAAATATTCAAAGCGTCACAATTTGTAAGGTGAATACCCCATTTTCTCTTTCAACAAATAATGGTTTAATCTATTGAAACTGTTGAGAACCACCTTAGGGGAGCCGGGCGCGAGAGTGCCGGAAACAGGTGTTATGGCGCCAAATGGCAACACACCGAGTGATGGAGGCGTGAATAACGCCGATTATGCTAAGCTCATCGAGATTGGCATAGCCCTTTCTGCCGAGCGCAATCATCACCGTTTGCTGGAAAATATCCTGCTGGAAGCTAAGGCTTTGTGCAACGCCGACGGCGGCACGCTGTATCTTTGCGGCCACATGGTCCAGCGTGAAGACGAAGACGAAGAGGTGTTCGAAGCCGAGGCCGACGGCAAATTCATGAAGTTTGAAATCATGCGCACTGACAGCCTCGCCATCGCCAAGGGCGGCACCACGGGCGAAGATATTCCGTTCCCGCCGATATCGGTTTATGACCTCGAAACCGGCGAGCCCAACCACAAAAACGTGGCCTCACACGTTGCGGTGACGGGTGAAACCGTCAACATTGCCGACGTTTACGAAGCGATCGAGTATGATTTCACCGGCCCGCGCAAGTTCGACGAAAGCACCGGCTATCGCTCCAAATCATTCCTCAACGTGCCGCTCAAAAACCACTCCGGCGAAATTATCGGCGTTTTGCAGTTGCTGAACGCCCAGAGCTCCGCGGGCGAATCCATTCCCTTTTCCGACCAGATCGTGCCGATTATCGAAGCCCTGGCTTCGCAAGCCGCCGTCGCGATCGACAACCAGATGCTGGTGGACGCCCAAGCGCGGTTGATGGACAGCTTTATCAAATTGATCGCTGGCGCGATTGACGCCAAGTCTCCGTACACCGGTGGCCACTGTGCACGGGTGCCGGAACTGGCTGAAATGCTCGCCACTGCGGCGGTTAAAGCCACCAATGGAGAGTTGAAAAACTTCTCCCTCGACGAGGCAGGCTTTCGTGAACTGCATCTGGCCAGCTGGCTGCACGACTGCGGCAAGGTTGTGATGCCCGAATACGTGGTCGATAAAGCCACCAAACTTGAAACCATATATGACCGCATCCATGAAGTACGCATGCGCTTTGAGGTTAAAAAATGCGCGTTGGAGACCGACTATTGGAAACAGGTTGCCAACGGTGGTGATCGCAACGCGTTGAAAGTCGAACTGGATACCCAGTTGACGCAAATCGATGACGATTTTGCCTTCATCGCGCAATGCAATATCGGCGGCGAATTCATGGCCGAAGAAAAGGTCGAGCGTGTCAAACAAATTGCCACCGGCACCTGGACCCGCACCCTGGATGACCGAATCGGCATTTCCCATGAGGAAATGACCCGCAAAAATGAAACTCCCGCCCCTCAACTGCCGGTCCAAGAACACCTACTGGCCAATCGCGCCGATCAAATTTTCCCCCGCGACGGCACATTTGAAGCCCCCAATTCTGAAAAATTCGGCTTCAAAATGGATGTTCCCGATCAATTGTTCGACCGTGGCGAGATTTACAATTTATCCATCGCGCGCGGTACCCTGACCAACGAAGACCGCTACATCATTCAAAATCACATCGTGCAAACCATCGTCATGCTGGGCCAGCTGCCGTTCCCCAAACATCTGCGCAATGTGCCCGAATATGCGGGGGCACATCACGAAACATTGATCGGCACCGGGTATCCACGCAAATTGACCAAAAAAGACATGTCCATACCGGCGCGCATCATGGCTTTGGCCGACGTGTTCGAAGCCTTAACCGCTGCCGACAGGCCATACAAAAAGGCCAAAACCCTGAGCGAAAGCATCAAAATTTTGTCGTTCATGGTCAAAGACCAACACATCGACCCGGACCTGTTTCGGCTGTTGCTGGAAAGTGGCGTCTACAAAGACTATGCTGAACGTTTCCTCAAACCCGACCAAATGGACGACGTCGATTTAGCTCAATACCTGGACGCGGCGGCACACTAGCCCCATATTCCTAGGAACATGACCACCCAATGCCCAATTCACCACGCAAAGTCTTACCCATTCGACATTCCCGCACATTCATACGTGTTGGAAAAGAACGGTTGGGTGCAGCTCGATATTGGAGATCATAACTTCAAAAATCGCCACGCGGTGA
Organism: Magnetovibrio sp.; assembly: GCA_016763255.1. GTDB lineage: Bacteria > Pseudomonadota > Alphaproteobacteria > Rhodospirillales > Magnetovibrionaceae > Magnetovibrio. The sequence continues at coordinate 6,358 of JAESUA010000178.1, forward strand.
TCGCCTCGGGCTCCAATGCATCGCCGAATCGATTGGCGGCAAAATTTAGCAACCATGGTCATTTACTGGATGACGCGTTGTTCGTCACCCGCGCCACATTGCACGATTTTGATGCCGTCTACAGTGCCCATATTTCTAATTATGGATCGATCCCGGCCACCTTGGCACATACACCGGGGACCGATGCCGATGTGTTCGTCACATGGCTGACCGACGCCCAGTTGGAACGCATGCACACAACCGAAGCGGTGGGCGAGAATTATGACTATGCCCGCTTGAACGGCATCTCTTTGGTGCTGGAAGACGGGTCCGGTTACACCCAGGCCCACGCCTACATGTCCAAACGCGGCTGCCTCAGCCATGATGGTCGCCCGATCGCGCTGGCCGCGCTTAACGCCACAGGGCGGATGTGGTGCGCCATGAGCCAAACTGAGGTTTTGGATCACGCCCGAAGCCTGATCGCCCCCGAACTCGACGCTAACAACTTCATTCAATCCCACATCGAATGCGCAAACACCCGCCAAGCCCGCACCGCAATCCTATCCAAAACCGCACTACATCACGGCTGGACAGGTGGTTTTACAGTCTTGTCTTAAAGGCTCGTTTGCCCAACTACCACGGCGGCAAAAACAAGCAAGCCAAAGTCGCGGTTGGATTTAAAGCGTGACAGGCATTTTTGCGGATCATCAATATCGATGGTGACCACTTGCCACGCCAAATGCAGCGCCGCGGGGATCAGCGCCAGATAGAAATAAGGGCTCAGACCGGCAAGCCAGCCGCTTAACCCCACCAAACTTAGGGCCGTGCCATAAAACCCCACCAACCAACCGCGTGTTGAGGCACCAAGCCTAAGCGCCGTCGATTTGATGCCGACCAGGATATCGTCTTCTTTATCCTGGTGGGCATAGATGGTGTCATAGCCCAGCGTCCACAAAATGCCCGCCGCGTACAAAACAAGCGGGGCCGCGCTGAGCTTGCCCTGCACCGCCGCCCAGCCCAACAATGCGCCCCAATTGAACGACAAGCCCAAAAACACCTGTGGCCAATAGGTGAAGCGTTTCATGTAAGGATAGATGATCACCGTGGCCAACGACAAAACACCGATGCCGATGGCAAACAGATTGAATTGGATCAAGATCGCAAGGCCCATGAAGCCCAACAAGGCCAAAAAGGCGATGGCCTGTTTGATTGACACCGCGCCGCTGGGGATGGGCCGCGTCGCGGTGCGGGCCACTTGACCATCAAAATCACGATCCGCGATGTCGTTCATGACGCACCCCGCACCGCGCATGATGAAGGCACCAAGTGTGAACAGCACCAACAGCTTCACATCTGGCCAGCTGCCGTTTGCCGCCAAGGCAATTGACCACCAACACGGCAACAGCAACAACCACGCCCCATACGGGCGGTCCAAACGCATCAAATAGATGTACGGGCGCAAGGGCCTTGGAGTCAGCCGAGCGATCCAGCCTTCGGTGCGAATGTCACTGGCATTAGGCGTGTCGGATGTATGGTGCGTGGTGTTCATGAGGCTCAGTTGTACGTCATTGCAGTGCCGCAGTGCAAATATCCCATTTCATATTGAAGGTGTGAAACGATCTCCGGGGATTATTTACAGTCCTAAAGCTTGACTAAAGAACCAAATTGACCATTTTAGACCCGTCAGTTTGAGGCTGGTTTTCTTCATGCAATGACGGCCACGACAGCCGTCCTTGCCATGATGCTGGCTCAGCATGGAGATTGAAGCGGGTTTTAAAAAAAACCGCCCAAAACAATAAGGCCGATCATAATGAGTACTGCTAACGCCCCCATCACCGATAAGCGCACCCTGGTAGAATACCTGGAAAGTGGCTGTAAACCCCGCGACAAATGGTTGATCGGCACCGAACACGAGAAGTTCGCCTATCGTCAATCGGACCTGCGACCGCTGGTCTATGAAGGTGAGCAGGGCGTCAAGGTGATGTTGGACAAGCTGACCCGCTTCGGCTGGAACCCGGTGGTCGAGGACGGCAACGTCATCGCCCTGGTGCGAGATGATGGATCATCCATCACCTTGGAACCGGCAGGCCAGCTGGAACTGTCCGGCGCCCCGCTCGACACCATCCACGACACCTGCAAAGAAGTCGGCACCCACCTGCAACAGGTCAAAACCGTGGCCGCGGAAATGGGCATCGGTTTTCTGGGCGTCGGCTACCAACCCAAATGGCCGCGTACCGAAATGCCGTGGATGCCGAAAAACCGCTACGCCATCATGCAAGAATACATGCCCAAACGCGGGGGGCTCGGCCTCGACATGATGCAGTCGACCTGTACCGTGCAGGTCAATCTGGATTTTGATTCCGAAGCCAACATGGTCAAGATGTTCCGTGTATCGCTGGCGCTGCAGCCCATCGCCACGGCATTGTTTGCAAATTCACCGTTCAAAGAAGGCAAGCCCAGCGGCTTCTTAAGCTATCGCAGCCACATCCGGACCGATACCGATCCCGATCGCACCGGCCACCTGCCGTTCGTCTTTGAAGACGGTTTCGGTTTTGAGCGCTACGTCGATTACATGCTCGATGTACCGATGTACTTCGTTTATCGCGACGGCACCTACATCGACGCCACCGGGCAATCGTTTCGCGATTTCATGAACGGAAAGTTGGCTGCATTGCCGGGGGAATATCCCACCATCAAAGATTGGGAAGATCATCTAACCACCGCATTTCCCGAGGTGCGCCTGAAAAAGTTCCTCGAAATGCGCGGTGCTGACGGTGGCCCTTGGAGCCGCCTGTGTGCCCTGCCTGCCCTGTGGGTTGGCCTACTGTATGATCAACAGTCCTTGGATCATGCTTGGTCGATGGTTAAAGACTGGACCATCGAAGAACACCAACACATGCGCGCCACGGTACCCAAACAAGCCCTCAACACCCCGTTTCGCGACATCACCGTGGGCGACATTGCGATTGATGTTTTGGAATGTGCGCATGAGGGTCTGGTGCGCCGTGCGCGTGTGGACGGCTTGGGCATCGACGAAAGTCGGTTCCTCAAACCCCTGTTCCAAATTGCAGAATCCGGTTTGACCCCGGCGGAAGACCTGCTGTTTGCCTATGAACGGCGCTGGAAAGGCTGCATCGATCCGATCTTTCGCGAATACGCATATTAATCTGCGCTATCGCCCTCCTCACAAGGTTGGAGATTGCGTGCGATTCCAAGGATATGCTACGATTTTATTCAATGGCCGAAATACAGTAGGGCAATGGGAAATATCCAGATGAGCGACAGCAAGATTAGCCTTGCTGAAATTGAAGAAGCACTGCACTCCGGCGAGTTCTGCTTCCATTACCAGCCAAAAATTTCGTTTCAGACGGGCCGCATCGTCGGTGGTGAGGCGCTTTTGCGCTGGAACAAACCCGACGGCACCTTGGTGCCACCGGGCCTGTTCCTGCCACAAGCCGAAGAAAGCGGGTTTATCACCGACATCACGGCGGTGATGGTCACCGAATTGGTGCAAGACATCGCGCGCCTGCGGGTGCTCAAACCCGACATCCAGGTGGCCTTTAACGTTTCCGCACTCGATTTGCATTCCCCCTATTTGGTCAAAATGTTGCGCAGTTTTATCGGCAATAAGCTGATCAATTCCGGCAACATCCAAATTGAAATCACCGAAACCGCCATCGTCGACAGGTCCGATCGCATCAACAAAACCTTGTTGGATCTGGTGGCGCTGGGCATCGAGATTGTCATGGACGATTTTGGTACCGGCTATTCATCGCTGGATATGCTCAGCCAGATGCCGTTTTCCGCACTGAAGATCGATCAAGGCGTGGTGCGCCGCATGAGTGAGGATTCCAAGAACACCCACATTGTGCGCTCCAGCCTGCAAATGGCCCGCGACATGTCCATCAAGACCGTCGCCGAAGGCGTCGAAACCGAAGCCGCCTACATGTTCTTGTTGGCATCAGGCTGCAGCGAAGCCCAAGGCTTTTGGATGAGCAAAGGCCTGCCCATTGAAGAGTTCATGGACATGTTGAAGGATGATCCCAAATGGCCGTCCTCCGAGCTTGGCTTTCTCTATAACGCCTGGGTCAATCACCTGTCTTATCGGCGCAAGGTCTTGGATATGGTTTACACCATGACCATGACCAACCCCGACGAATGGGACCAGATGCCGCGCCTCGATCTGCGCCACAACGCCGCTTATTGCCGTTTGGGCCAATGGTATCGCGATGTAAAACGCAACGGATCGTCTGTCAACTCCTACACCAAGCTCGAAAAACTTCACCGTGAAATGCATGCCGCCGGTGATGTGTTGGTCAAAACCGTCAAGGCCAGACACGAACCGAGGCGATCATCGAGGCAACCAACGACTTTATGAAATTTTCCGAACAAGTCGATCAGGAGGTCTCACGCATTGTTTCGCTGTCATTCGCCGAAGGCCTCCGCGCCCGCCCCCCCGAAGCCTTTATGCAAAGTGCCGCAGCAAAGCCAAAGCGGGCGCAGTGATCGCTGCGTCTCAGATAGGACGTGGTGAGCCCTCATTTTTTAAGTTAAACCGCTTGGGCCTGGATGATGGAAACAGGTTCTGAGGCAAGATATGGATCTTTCGATCCGAGCATATCCACCTCATCCAGACGGACTTTCCCTTGCACATCAAGTGTTCTGATCGAGGGGCTTGTTTTTAGGTCATCAATTGGCCCAAAACCACGCACATAGCGTGTCCCCTTTGAAGTGGATGGCCCCGTGATTTCAACGGTAAAATGTCCAAAAGCAAAGCTTTTGGTGTGCACGATCAGTTGATGGTCTTTAACATTTTCCATGGTGGAACTCCTATAATTTGGGCATAAAAAAAAGGCCGGAAAAATCCGGCCTCTAGGTTGGTAATGCAGTTATGTCTGCCGTGCCGGATCAGTCGTCCGGCGGACAGTGAGTGTATTGGGCAATCAAGTTCTGACGATCATCGGTGATGTTGATGACGATTTTTCCCATAACAGAAGCGCCACCAGACTCGCACGCGTACTGACGGTTGTTTGTTGTATAACACCTAAACTCATCCGGAAACACCGCAAACTGAATATTTTCCTAATCTAGGTATCCCCACCCCAAGACTCGACTATTGATTGTTTTATGTCGTAGCATACACACGCATTTGATTTATATGAGAATCCATACACTTTATCGGGGAGGGACAAAATATGTTGAAGTTGAAATCATTTCGCACGGCGATGCTCTGCGCCACGACGGCTTTGGTGATGGGCTTTGCCACTTACAGTCAGGCCGAGGTTATCTGGCCGAAGGTGTTGATCCACCTGCACGGCAGCGGGCATGCCTATTTGGTCGATCCGGCAACCGACAAGGTGGTTGCGGATTTGGCGGTTGGCAAGGGTGGCACATTGGGCAGCACCACGCCCGACGGAACCAAAGTTTATGTCGGGGCGGCGGCCATGGGTGAAGATACGGTCACGGTGATCGATCTGCAGACCAGAACCATCGCCGCCACAATCAAAACCGGCAGCCGCCCCAAACACCCCCAGGTCAGCCCCGACGGCAAATTGGTGGCGGTCAATCATTGGGGGCTGGACAACGGCAAGCTGCGCTTGAGCTTCATCGACACTGCGTCCGATAAGGTGGTCAAGGCCATCGCGCTGAACGTCGCCAATGCCAACCCCAAGGACGTGACCTCGATGCACAGCGCCTGGAGTTTTGATTCACGTTGGGTCTTTTCGGTCGACCGGGTGGACAATCAACTGGTGGTGATCGACACCTCAAGCTGGGCGGTGAGCGAAATTAACATGCCCTCCACACCACATTACGCGGTGCCGTCGCCCGATGGCAAAGAAGTTTGGGTGGTGCTCGAAGGTGTGGATCACAACAACCCACCGATGGTCATCGCCTACGCGGTTGGTAAAACGGTCACAGAAATCACCCGCATGGTCATGCCCCTGGTGGGTGAAACCGCGCTGCAAGGCCACCACGGCAACTTCACCCAAGATGGCAAGCATTTCATGATGCTCAATCGTGGCGGCGGCAAGGGCAAGTCGGGGCGCGAGGTCGCGATCTTTGACACCGCCAGCAAAAAACTGGTCAAGCGCCTAACCACCGCCAGTTCCGGCATCGGGCATGCGTACAATTCACCGGACGGCAAACACACGGTGATCACCAACTACACCAACAACGTGATCTCCATCGTCGACACCAAAACCTTCACGGTGGTCAAAGATTTGACCATCGGCAAAGGCCGCATGGGCCATATCGCGTTTACCCAAGACGGCCATTATGGCTATGTGTCCAACAATCAAGATGGCATCTTGTACAAAATCGATATGCGCAAGATGGAGCTGGTCGGCCCGGTGCACACCAACGGAACCAAAGGCGCAGGACAGGTGCTCAACGTCTGGACCAGCGTATTTGAAGAACTGCCGCGCTGATAACATTTGCCCACAATACAAAGCGCCGTCCATTAACTTGGACGGCGCTTCCTTATTTTTGATTGAGGTTCACCACCACTCACAAAGGCAATATTTCCCCAATTTTAAGAATTTTCACGGCCTCTTTGCCGACAATCCCATTTTTGATTTGTCGGCGCAGGCGTTGTAGCGGTTCGCTTAAGGGTTCGTCCGTCTGATCGAATGTGCCGTAATGCACCGGGATCATGACCTTGGCGTTGAGGTCTTTAAACGCCTGCACCGCCTGTTCCGGAGTCATAAGGTTATTGCCCATCATGAAGGCCGGATCGTACGCCCCAATTGGCAATACGGCGTAATCGATTCCCCCGAACAGCTCGCCGATCTCCTTGAAATGAGCACCATAGCCGCTATCCCCGGCGAAATAGATCGTCACCCCATCGTACTTGATCAGATAACTGCCCCACAGCACGGTGTTCAAATCAAACATCGAACGCCGGTGCCAATGATATGCGGGCAAAAAGTACAGCTCGATTGGGCCGGACGTTTGGTATTTTTGATACCAGCCGGCTTCTTGGATCTCTAGGTTTGTGTTCCAATCCTCAACCAGACCGCCCATGTTCAACGGAAGGTATGCTTGGATCGGCGCGCCTTGCAGGGAGCGAACACTTTCTTCATCCAAATGATCGCGATGCCCATGGGACGCCAGAAGATAGTCGATGCCAACCTCGGTGAGATCCACCGGCACTTCGCTCAGACGCTCGCTGTGCATCATGCGCGGCGAGGTCAAAACCGGGTCGATCAATACCGTTTTGCCGTGAATGTTGAGCAACACCGTCGCATGGCCCAGCCACATCAAATAAGGCTGATCCATTTGCGGCAGACGGTCATGCTTTACCACCTTCATGGTGAAGTTTTCCGCGTCCTTAATGGCTTTTTTGGGATTAGCCGTAAGCTTCCATTTGACAAATTTAACCGTTGAGGACGCCCCTTCAGAGGTATACTCCCCCGCGAACGCACCCTCTTGAAACGGGTTGCCCGGATAGCCAGGTTTGACCGTTTCCAGTTGGGGGTTGTTCAAATGAACAACATCACCCGCATGACCATCCACACCGTTGGCGACCATCACCAACACGGCACAGCCTGCCGACATCAGCGCCCTCAAATCCCCCATACGCTTAAGTCGCGGTGCCGCCGACGGTGAGGTCTTCGATGCGCATGGTCGGTTGACCGACGCCGACCGGCACGCTTTGGCCGTCTTTGCCGCACATGCCGACACCGGTGTCGAGTTTCATATCGTTGCCGATCATCGACACCCGCTTGAGGTCTTCGGGGCCCGACCCAATCAAGGTCGCGCCCTTCACCGGGGC
>JAESUA010000179.1 GCA_016763255.1 Magnetovibrio sp.
ATATTTGCCCGATGTACACGTTTCGACCACGCCGACAAAATCGACCCCCGGCACGTGCGGATAATCGCGCACCAGCTTACCGCGGCCATTCAGGATCATGCCGTCCTTATAATTCAGGGACGAATACTTCACCGCCACCGTGGTATCGGCATCGGGCAATTGATCATTGCTCAGCGTTTGAAACGAACTGCTGACATTGCCATCCGCGTCCCGGTCGAGAACCAGGGCTTTAAATTCATTCTCGGACGTCATGGAAATCTCCGCTTAACTTGAAAAAAGACTTATCCAATCAATCGGATAAGCGCCAATTCAGCGTTTCACCGGCCTTAAACGGCAACACTAAAGTCCCATCGCCAACCGCCACGCTGTCGGGTACCACCCAAGCTTCACGGATCAAGGTTATGGTTTCAGCATTTGGCGCCAAGCCATAAAACTTTGGCCCATTGAGGCTGGCAAAGGCCTCGAACTTATCCAGCGCGTGTTCTTCATCAAACACCTGGGCGTAGAGTTCCACCGCTGCGGGGGCGGTGAAGATGCCGGCACAGCCACAGGCCGCTTCTTTGGCCGAAATGGCATGGGGCGCGGTATCAGTGCCCAGGAAAAACTGGGACTCGCCCGATGTCGCGGCTTCGCGCAACGCCAAACGGTGTTGCTCGCGCTTGGCCACCGGCAGGCAATACAGGTGCGGACGAATGCCGCCCTTAAAGATATCGGTGCGGTTGATCATCAGATGATGCGCGGTGATGGTCGCGCCGATGCGCGGTCCCTGGCTGCGCACAAAGTCCACGGCGGCAGACGTGGTGATGTGCTCGAACACCACTTTCAAACCTTGGTGACGGTTCAAGGTCGGTTTCATCACCCGGTCGATGAACACATGTTCACGATCAAACAGATCGATGTCCGGGTCGGTGACCTCACCATGGACCAACAACGGCATGCCGATGTCTTCCATGCATTCCAACACAGCGCTCAGTTTTTCAATATCCGTGACGCCACTAGCGGAATTGGTGGTCGCGCCCGCGGGATACAATTTAGCGGCGCAAAACACGCCGTGCTTGAAGCCTGCAGCCAAGTCTTTGGCATCCGTATTATCGGTCAGATAGGCCGTCATCAGCGGTTCGAACTTCACCCCCTCGGGCAACGTCGCATAAATGCGCTCGCGGTACGCGACGGCCTGCTGGCTGGTGGCCACCGGGTCTGCCAAATTCGGCATCACGATGGCGCGGCCAAACTGCTTGGCGGTAAAGGGAAGAACGGCCTGCATCATTTGACCATCACGCAGATGAACGTGCCAATCGTCGGGACGGTGTAAGGTGATTTGCTTTGTTTCGGTCATTCTATCCACTGATTATTGCTGATTTCATTTGGCCCGGTCCATTGGCCCAATCGGGCTCACCGTGTTCGGCCAAACGGTCGGACGCGGCGCGCACTTGTTTTACCATATACAGCACAATCGCCTTCATCACATCATCCGTGGTGCCCAAGCGTTTTTGGAATTGTGAGCGTGAAAGGCCTCGAATTTAGAGGTCCCAACCCTAGGCACTCAATACATCAAAAACATCCCCATCCGGGGACCGTCCCTCCACATGTATATTGTGCCACAGGGCATAAAATAAAAGTGTCCAGGCGGCTTTTCCGGCACGCCCAAGGGGCATGGCGAACGCATCCTTAACCGCATTCACGTCGCAGATCGCTTGGATACAGTCTTGTTTGGCCACCAGTTCGCCCACCCGCGCCCCTTGGCCCGCGATCCATTCGCCCACCGGCACGGTGAAACCACGTCTTTTGGAAAATGGTCGGGCGCTGGGCATAGCGGTCGCCAGCCATTGGCGCAGCACCGCCTTGCCCAGTCCGCGGCGAATTTTAAAACGGTCCGGCAGCGCATAGGCAAATTGCGCCATCTGCGGATCCAAAAACGGTACGCGCCCTTCCACCCCATGGGCCATCAACATGCGATCAACCTTGGTCAACAAATCGTCTGGCAGCCAGGTGGCGATGTCTTGGGCCTGGACCGCCTGCAAACGGGTGCGCCCCGGCATCTTGGCTTCGATGCCAGCCTGGGCCATGCCGACACGCCAGACCTGTGCCGGGTCGCTGTCTAACAACAACCCCAAACCATCCATGATGCCCTTGCGGTACATGTCTTTGGGGAACAACCAACGCCGGGCGGTGCGATAGCGGCCATAACCGCCAAACAGCTCGTCCCCACCCTCGCCCGCCAGCACCACCTTGATGCCTTCGGCGCGGGCTTTTTGGGCCAGCTTCCAGGTCGGCAGCAGTGCATAATCGGCCACCGGATCATCCATGTGCAGGGCAATTTTGGGCAGTTCGGACCAAAAATCCTTTTCACCAAATTCGACTTCGATGTGGATGGCGTTTTCCGTCCGCGCCAGCTCACGGGCGTGTTCGCGTTCATCGTGCACCTCGGTGCCGCTAAAGCCTGCGGTGAACGCGGTTACCGGTTGTTCGTTGAGGCGGCTCATCATCGCCAGCAACACCGATGAATCGATGCCACCCGACAAAAACATGCCATAAGGCACGTCGGCACGCTGATGCACACCGACGGTGTCATTAAGCACCTGATCCAAGCGGCTCAGCGCGTCCATGCGCGTCCGGCCCTTGGGTCCACCTTCGGGGAGCACAGAACGGTGATGGCGCTCAATGATAGAGCCGTGCTCGACCACGATGGTTTCACCAGGGGCCAGGCGGCGAATGCCTGAATAAGCGGTATCGGTGCCGGTGGTGAATTGCAACTGCAACAGCTCGTTACGCTTGGCTTCATTCAAGCGCATCGCAACCAAGTTCGGCGCAATCAAGGCCCGCGGTTCTGAGGCAAAGGCAAAACCCGAGCTGGTTTCAGCGTAATACAGCGGCTTAATACCAAACGGATCGCGGCTCAAGACCAATCGATTATGGGCTGCATCCCAAATGGCGATGGCGTACATGCCGCGCAGCTGATCGACAAACTTCACCCCATGTTTGAGATACAAATGCAGCGGTGGTTCGCAGTCGGACTGGGTGGAAAACACGCTGTCCGTCATCGACTGGCGCAGTTCGGGGTTGTTGTAAATTTCCCCATTGGCGATCAGCGCCACCTCGTCACCATTTTCACGGCGCGCGACAAACGGCTGATCACCGGTCTTCAGATCAACAATAGCCAGGCGCGTATGCACCAAAATACAAGGGCCGTTTTGATAAGCCCCTTGGCCGTCTGGGCCGCGATGGGCCAGGGCATTGGTAAAGTGTTCGATCACCCCGGCATCGGTCCCCTTGGCATCGGCCCCTGCGAAAGGGGAATGGCCTACCAAACCGGCGATGCCGCACATCAGGGCGCGATCCGTTGGAAGAAATCCAAATACTTCTGCACCACTTGGGCTTCGGTGAATTCACGTTCATAACGACCGCGACCGGCTTGGGCCAAATCACCGGCCAGGATGGTGTCTTTGAGCACCCGGTTGATGGCCTCAGCCATGGCCGGGGCATCGTCGATGGGGGTCAAAAGGCCATCGACACCATCGTTGATCAAA
>JAESUA010000180.1 GCA_016763255.1 Magnetovibrio sp.
AAACGGGCCTGGTCGGACGCCCGCAAACAATCCGCCGCCACAACATTGGCCAATCTCAACAACCGCTACGGCGTGTTCTATTTCTTCAAGGGCAACGACTGCCCCCAGTGCCAGGCTTTTGAGACCGCCCTCAAACCCTTCACCGACAAACATGGCCTGCACGTCATGGCAATTACGCTGGACGGCACCCCATCTCCAACCTTCCCGGCATCCATACCCGACAGCGGACAAGCCGCCCGCCTCGGCATCACCGGCGAACACCTGCCCGCCCTCGCCCTGTTCGATTCAGCGCAAGGCCAGGTCATCCCGGTCGGCTTCGGCGCACTGGCCGCGGACGAGCTGGAACGCCGCATTTTCATTCTAACCCAGGTGGAGGTGGGCGATGACTACTGATCCCAAAACACAATCGGCCCCAACACCGGACGAGTTGGATCGCGATCCAAGCATCTCCTTCTGGCTCAAACGCAACTGGCGAATGGCCTGTGAACGCGACCCGCTCGACGCCACCCGAGACGCGGCCGCATTGCTGCAATTGTGCCAATCGCGGGAAGAACGGGTTTTTAGTGAGGTCGGGGATGATGGATAGGTTTTTGCGGGCTTTGCCCTCTTTGTCCCCTTGGCCCACCAAAGGCCATTGGCCTTTGGAAACCGTTACTTTGATTCTGTGCTTGTTGGTGACGCCTGTGCAAGCTGGCGAGCGGTTTGGTTTGATCTTTGTTTATCGGACGGATTGCGCGGCGAGCCGCGCGTTTTCTTATGCGCTCAAGGCTGTGGCGGATCAATACGGCACGGCGGTTTTACCCGTCTCGCAAGATAGCGCCCGCTTCAAAGAATGGCCCAACACCATCCCCGACAACGGTCAGTCCCAAAACCTAAACATAACCCGCGTCCCTTTCCTCGCCCTCTACGACGAAAAAACCGGCGCGTTAGCGCCAATAACATCACGCTATCTGCCCCCCGCACAACTGGAGCAACGCATAGCTCAAACCCTAAAGGTACTCCCATGAAAAACTCAAAGGATCAAAGGGGCCGCGCCCCTTTGCGGGCATGGGCAGCGCCCATACTTCTTTCCCTTACATTCGCAACACCAGCACAGGCCGACGTATCCGGCGCTATGCAGGACTTCTGTAACGGCGTCGGCGTGTCGAACTCCACCGGGCCTTCGGCTTTTGCCGGGCAGTCGGCGGGGTATTACACCGGCGGCAATTTATTTATGCGCACGCCGAGCCGCAATACGACTTTGGCAACGGTGAGCTTGCCTTCGTCCCGGGCCGGGTGCGGCGGGATTGATCTGTTTTCGGGCGGGTTTTCGTTCATCAACTCGGATGAGCTTGTGGCCTTGATGAAGAGCATCGGCAACAACGCCGTGGCCTATTCATTCAAGCTGGCGCTGGAGACGATCTCGCCGATGATTGCCGAACAAATTGGCGAGTTGCAGGACTGGGTTCAGCGAATTAACCAGTTCAACATCAATTCGTGCGAGACGGCGAAGGGAATTGTTGGCGGGCTGTGGCCGCGCAACGAAACCGCCAGCCGGGTGATTTGCGAAGACCTCGGCAACTCCACCGGCATCTTTACCGACCGCGCGGCGGCGCGCCATGGCTGCGGATCACAGGGGCGGCGACAAAGTACGCTGAACAGCGCCAGTGGGGCGATGCGGGATCAAATCCCCACTGACATCAACATTGCCTGGATGGCCGCGAAGAAAAACCCGCTGTTCGCCAATGACCGCGATCTGGCCGAACTGATCATGACGCTTTCTGGCACCGTGGTGGTGCTGGCTCCTGCCAATGACGATGCCGCGCCACGTTTTCAGTACTACGGTCATAAAGTGGAAACCGACCAGCTTATCGGTGCCTTATTGCAAGGCGGCACTGCGACCATCAACCGCTGCATCGACAGTGACAAATGCCTGTCCGTCAATCCCAACGCCACCCTCAATGTCTCGACCACCAACGCCTTTTCCCAGCGGGTGCGCCGGGTGCTGGAAAGCATTCAGGACAAGATCGACACCGACGGTAGCCTCAGTGCCGATGAACAGGCGCTGCTGAACACCACCAACATTCCGATCTACAAAATCATCAACGTCATGACCGCCTATCAGGGCGGTTTGTCGTCCCTGTCGCTGCCGCAATACTCAGACCTGATTGCGCTGGATATCCTCTATCGCTTCGCCAGCGACCTGATGAGCGAGATTGAGAAAGGCGGCGCTGCCCTCACCCTTGCCGACAATCAAATCATCAAGGACTGGCGCGAAGGCTTGCAATCGGCCCGCCGTGCCCTGCGCGATAAAATGGCCGCAGTCTCCGGCAACTTTTCAAAAACCGTCTCCATCATCGAGTCCGCCCGCGTCCTCGAACAACAGCTCATCGGCAACATGTCAGCCCACATGCGCGCCAATATCGGCTGGGTCAATGGTAGTGAGTAGGAAACGTAAAGACTACGCGAGCTCTGCCCGCACCCGCATAGGGACGAGGTCCCTATGTACCCATTTGATGCGAACTGGTTGCGGGTGCCGCAGATATCAAACAAACGGTTTCCAAAGGTCCAAGACCTTTGGCGGGTGCGGGCTGAGCCCGCGAAGAAAGGAAAGCCACCATGTATGAAGTCTTCACTCTCGGCGGCGGGACTTATCTGGTTGATATTTTCAACGCCGTTGCGGCCCTGACGGGCGGCAGTGCGTTTACCAATTTGATCCGCATTGCTGCCGGGTTTTCGTTGTTCTGGCTGATATTTCAGACGGCGTTTGGTGGTTCGTGGATGGCGAACATCAAGTGGTATATGGCGTTTTTGGCGATCTATCTGGTGCTGTTCACGCCTCGTGTGACGGTGCATGTTACGGACCATTTGCACCCTGCCCTGCCGGGTGCAACGATTGCCAACGTGCCTTATGGTCTGGCGGCGTTTGCCTCCATGACCAGCGAGATCGGCGACGGCCTGACCCGGTTGAGCGAAACGACTTTCAGCCTGCCATCAGACTTGCGCTATCAAGAAACCGGCATGCTGTTCGGTGCGCGGCTGGTTAAAGAAGCCACCAAGTGGCAGATCACCGACAGCCGTTATTCCGGCAACATGGCCCGGTTTGTGCGCCAATGTGTATTTTACGGGATTTTGCTGGGCCAGATCGATCTAGATGATCTCAAAACCACAGGCGATCTGTGGCGTTATATCGAGACCACGGCCGCCTCGCCCCTGCGCCATTTTGAATATCGCATCGGGCTGGCTTCGGGTGGCGAGCAACGCAACATTGTTTCGTGCCAGGACGGTGTTGGTTATCTGGCCAACCAGTGGCCACAGGAACTGGATCGGGCCAGCACCATTTTCGGAACCCGCCTGTTCCCCGGCGTTCCGGCATCCACCGCCAAGGCCGAGCTCCTCTCACGCCGCCCATCGCCCATGATTATCTGATCGGCGCGTCACGCGACGCCGGCGAGATCATGCAGCAGCAAATGATGATCAACGCCTTTGACAGCGCCACCAAGGGCTGGGCCGAGGAACTGGGCAACGCCGCCGCGCTCGACGGTTACATGCGCGCAAGGGCCGATTTGCAGACCGAGGCCGTTTACAAGACCACCGGTCTGCAAGCGGAAAAATGGGTGCCGATCCTCAAGATCGTATTTGAGGCTTTGTACTATGGGGCCTTCCCTCTGGCCCTGCTCATGATGCTGACGCCCATCGGCCTGACAGTTGTGCGCGGATATTTTTCGGGCTTTGTCTGGCTGCAAAGCTGGGGGCCGCTTTATGCCATTTTGCACCGGATCATGATGGGCGAAGTTGCGGTTAAAGCCACCTCAATTTCTGGCGGCACTGGCAGTGCCGGAAGCGACGGCATCGCAATGGTCACGCAGCTCGGTGTTCGTGCCATCATTCAAGACACCTCGGCCATGGCCGGATATTTGTCCATGTCGGTGCCATTTTTGGCAATGGGGCTGATGTTTGGAGCCAACCGCTTTGCCCATCTCGCCACATCCATGCTGGCCCCCACCCAACGCGCGGCGGGCACGGCGGCGGAAGAAGGTACGTCTGGCAACATCAGCCTCGCCAATACCAGTCTGGACAATCACAGTTTCCACACCATGCGCGGCAATAGCCTGCAAACCAACGCCATGATCGACAGCGGCATGGTCAGCCGTCGCATGGAAGACGGAGCCATGAACCATCGCGCCGCGGATGGAAGCGAGAGCGTGTTTAAGGAGCGCGCCTTTTCAGATCCGGGTTTCAACGTGTCGTGGGGCTCACGGGTCAGCCAAGGCTTGCAGGAACGGTCCTCCGAAGCCCGTTCCCACGCCGTCACCCAGGCCGAACGGGCCTCACAAAGCATGGGCGCGTCATTGGGCCAATCGCTGGCATTCAGCAACACCCTGCAAAACACCGAGGGTGTTTAACCAATCTCAAGGTCTGGAGCAACGCCAAATGGTTGCCAGTTCGGCCTCAAAAATCTAACAGGCATCCGAACGCCTCAGCGAGGCCACCGGCTGGAGCCAGCAACAATCCCTGCGCATGCTGGGCCGCGCCGCCGTTGATCTTGGCACCCCGCTAAAAGGTATTATCGGCTCCGGCGTTAATCTTCAGGGCTCCGGCGAGTGGGCTTCCAACGGAACTTCAAAAGCCGATTGGGCAACCGTCAAAAGCATCGCCGATGAATACGGCATTCGGGAAAGTTTTGAGAATCTGGATGCCGCTTCGCAAAATCTGCAATTCAGTGAGGGGCAAAGCCAACTGCGCGATCAACGCGACGCCATGAACGCCAGCCATTCGGAAAGTCTCACGGCAGAAAAAAGCCTCAACGAAAGCCTCAACCAGGTCCGTTCCTATGAACAAACCCTGACCGCATATCAAGAAGACAGCGGCGGATTTAACGCCAACCTCAACCAGACCGCCCTTGAAATCGGGGCCGAACAACACGGCGGCAACATGGCCGAGGCCTACCGCGCCGCCAAAACCGACCCGCGTCTGGCTCAGGGCTGGGCCGATGAAGCGGTTGATCGCTATCTCGACAAACTGCCGGTTGGCGATCAAACACCTGCGGGTCTTCAAGGTGGCATTTATGAATCACGCAGCGCCTCAAGCGAACTCCGACATCAGATAAACCGCGAAGATATCGCCATGGGCGGTGAACCCGACAACCGGATTTCTGAGACCAAAAACCACATTACGGAAGCCAGCAAAAGCCTCGGCAGTCAGATGACCAATGGGTCGGCCAAGATTGGGAATGAGATACGCGGAGCCAGGCAAACAACCGGCAAGACCGTTGGTGAAAGAAGCAATGATTCACTGGCGGAAGGAGCGGGAACTGCTTTTGTGGGAACACCGGGAGACGCAATTGATGAGGTTCAAAAATGGTTCGGAGATGATGATAAAAAAACAGGGGCAGAATTAATGGTTTTCACTGCCCTTGCTTTCTTCAGCCAAAGCCTGCGTGAC
This sequence comes from Magnetovibrio sp., assembly GCA_016763255.1. Lineage (GTDB taxonomy): Bacteria > Pseudomonadota > Alphaproteobacteria > Rhodospirillales > Magnetovibrionaceae > Magnetovibrio. The sequence goes on from JAESUA010000180.1 coordinate 5,425, forward strand.
CGCTTCCTCCCCCAGTTCCAAGAGTGGGTTGGTAATTCTGTTTCCAAGCCACATAGCCCCAAAGAAGGTGGCGAGCATTACCCCCATCGAAACTGCCCCAACCAAAGGGGTCAAAATGAAAAATTCAGCAACAAGCAACAGAACAAGCCCGACAATCATTCGGTTCATTCTCTTGCGGGTTTTGATGACCAGATTGATTGTACCCATGGTGAATTTTCTTCCTTCATTACAACCATAACACCCCACCCCTCTTTCGCCTCTCACTCTTTGGGGGGCTGATGAAAAACAGTCATTTTATTCGTGGTGGACAGACCGCACTGCATGAATACCGAATGTCGATACAGGTGGTTAAAACGTTGGCCTGGATTGTGTTTGGCATCGCGCTGGCGTTCATGTTGGGCAAACTGGTTTTGAACCTGACCATTCACGAAGCCTATCAGTGGTTCATCTGGCATTGGGCGCAGTTTTTGTATCTGGCCTCGTTCAAGTACGAGCAAGAAATCACGATCTATGATTACGATTGGGTGCCTTACGTCACCTACACCGGGGCGATCATCGACCATACGGGGATGACGGCGACCAAGGACAAAGTCGAAATCCTGATCCTGTCTGGCAGTGGAATGGGGCTGACGCTCGGATTGATCATCGCCGTGTTCGCCGCCGGGTATTTCTTGTGGCGTGGGGCGAGGCTGCAGAGAGCCAAGCACCTGCGTGGCTCGAAACTCTTGCCCGCACCCGAGCTCATCCGGCAGGTCAAATCATTCAACAAAAGCCGCAAAGTCGGAACACCCTATTCCATCGCCGGAATTCCCTACCCGGCAGGCGCGCCGGTCACCCACACGATGATCTGCG
>JAESUA010000181.1 GCA_016763255.1 Magnetovibrio sp.
CGTGAAACCGATACTTTCGATACCTTTTTTGAATCCTCTTGGTACTTTGCTCGCTTCACCGGGGCTGCAGACGATCAGGCATTTTCCAAGGAAGCCGCCGAATACTGGCTGCCGGTCGATCAATACATCGGCGGCATCGAACATGCCGTACTGCATCTGTTGTATTCACGCTTTTTCACCCGAGCGCTCAAAGATTGTGGCTATTTGGATCTTAAGGAGCCGTTTGCAGGGCTGATGACCCAAGGCATGGTTTGCCATGAAACGTATCAAGACCAAAAAGGCTTATGGCTAACGCCGCAAGAAGCCGAAGATTTGGATTCCGACGATGTGACCATTGGTCGTTCGGAAAAAATGTCCAAGTCCAAGAAAAACGTTGTCGACCCGGAATTTATTATCGGAACCTACGGTGCCGATACTGCACGCCTGTTTATGATGTCCGACAGCCCACCGGATCGTGATCTGGAATGGAGCGATGCCGGTGTTGAGGGCGCGTGGCGTTATGTCGGTCGAGTATGGCGTTTGATTGCCGAAAACTTAGACAACCTCCCCCCCCTCGGCTTGGCACCAGAATGTGAGATCACCGGCCCGGCCTTGGACATGCGCCGCCTGATTCACAATACGGTCCATGCCGTCACCGGAGATTTTGACAATTTCCATTTTAACAAAGCCGTGGCGCGTATTCGCGAACTGACCAATGCCCTCGAAAGCCTAAAAGGTGATGAAGCTGCCACCAAATGGGTGCGTCGCGAAGGCTTTGAATGTGTCGCCATCATCATCAATCCGATGATGCCGCATTTGGCTGAAGAATTATGGTCAGCCCTAGGACATTCTAACCTCATCGCCAATCAAGCCTGGCCGGTCATAGATGAAACACTGTTGGTGGACGATAGCGTCACCATGGCGGTACAGGTCAACGGCAAAAAACGCGGCACCATTGACGTGCCCAAAGATCACCCCCAAGATCAAGTCCAGGCCGTGGCCCTGGCCCTGGACACCGTTGCCGCCGCCATTGCCGGCAAAACACCACGCAAAGTGATTGTGGTACCAAATAGGATCGTCAATGTTGTGGTCTAAAGGCCTGGTCGCCAAAACACTCGTCAGCCTGGCGCTGATCTCGGTAGCTGCGCTGCAAAGCGGCTGTGGTTACCGACCGCTTTATGCGCAAAACACCAACGTTCCCCATACCGCACAACAGTTGAACCTGATTGAGATCAAACCAATCACCGATCGTGTCGGCCAAATGATGCGCACCGCCGTTCAACGGCGCATTGCACCAAAGGCACAAAAAATTGCCAAACAATATGACTTGCAGATCAACCTAACCGAATCAATCGCCACCCTGGCGGTCGAAGAAAGTGCATTTGCCACCCGCGCCAACCTGCACCTTAGGGCTCAATTTCAACTCATCAATAAAACTGATCGCAAGCAACTGCTCGATGGCACGGTTAAAACCGTATCGAGTTATAATATTCTCAGCTCTGATTTTGCCACCATATCGGCCAGAAAAGACGCCCGAAAACGCGCCGTTGAAGACCTTGCCGCAAGCCTCCAAACCCGTTTGGCCATTTATTTCAATGGTCCCGGCGCAAAAACCTCCCCGTCCCAACAACGCACGGGGTACAGGTGAAAATTACAGGTGCCAAAATCGAAGGGTTTCTGCGCACCCCCGACCCTAAGGTCCGGGCAATCTTGGTGTTTGGACCCGATGAGGGCTTGGTGCGCGAACGTGCCTTACGGCTGGCCAAAGTGGCCGTCGATGACTTAAACGATCCATTTCGGGTGTTCGAGATGAACGGATCAGATCTCAAATCTGACCCCGCGCGGCTGGCCGATGAAGCCGCAGCCATGGCCTTTGGCGGCGGCTCACGCGTGGTGCGCATCCGCCAAGCCAGCGATCAATGTGCCCCGGCCTGCAAATCCTTTTTGGGCTCAGACACTCCCATAGAGGCCATGGTGGTGATCGATGCTGGCGACCTGACACCGCGCTCAAAATTACGCAAAATGTTCGAAACCGCAAAAAATGCGGCGTCCATCGCTTGTTACGCCGATGATCTGCGTTCACTGCCCGATGTAATCCGTGAAAGTTTAGCCCGCCATGAGCTGACGGCTGATCGTGACGCCATGTCTTTGCTGGTGCAAAGCTTAGGCGCGGATCGCTCCGTCACCCGTGGCGAATTGGACAAACTGGCGCTCTATATGGGGGGGGCCGGTCAAGTTTGTGAGGACGACGTGCGACAAGCCGTGGGCGACAACGCCGCCAGCGGGGTCGATGACGTCATATATAGCGCCGCCAGCGGGGATACCGGTAAACTCGAAACGGCGCTCACCCGTGTGATGGCCGATGGCACCAATCCGGTACAGCTGGTGCGCGCCGCTCAGCGCCATTTTCAACGCCTGCACGTCGCCCGTGGGCATATGGCCCAGGGCATGAATGCTGATCAAGCCACCAAAACCCTGCGCCCGCCGGTCATGTTCAAACGCGCCGCTGGGTTTAAAATGCATTTGAATTTGTGGCCCGAAAGTAAACTCAGCCGGGCCTTCGAAATATTGACTCAAGCTGAAATTGACTGCAAAACCACCGGCCTGCCCGCCGTGGCCATTTGTGGGCGGGCGTTGCTCACCCTCGCCCAAGCGGCCAGAGCTGGCCAGCGCCGCTCGTCGCCCCGGCGCTAATACATCATAATATCAATAAGATAGCATCATGTGGAAAGTTAGTGCAATATATTGTGCTTGGCATGACGCTGCGAAATTATCAAGTGTACATATAGGAAACGATGCGTGTACTAACCTGATAATTTGAAATCCAAATATATTCAATAAGTTTACCAGTTACAGTCAGGAATATATACGCACAACCTCCATAAAGTTAAATATCAGTAATGATACTGGCTTATTCGTCTGGAGAGGCGTTACTGTGGGTCAAGCGGGCCAACACACTGTCAAGCTGTTCCAGGGTTTCGTAATGGATCACCACCTGGCCCCGCCCGTCACGGTCCTTTATGTCAACCTTAAGGCCAAGCATGTTCGCCAGATCATATTCCAGCGCCGTGGTGTCGGCGTCCTTCGTCGGTTTGGCCGGTTTGCTCTTGGTCGATGTTTGTGCCCCGGATTTAACCAGCTTTTCGGTCTGACGAACGTTCAAACCCTTATTGACAATTTGCCGGGCCAAATCTGCGGCCCCCGATACCCCCACCAAACAACGCGCATGCCCGGCACTGATGATGCCCTCATCCAAAAAATCTTTCACTTCTCCGGGCAAGGTCAGCAAGCGTAGGGTATTGGCAATGTGCGAGCGACTTTTGCCCAAAGCTTGGGCCAATTGTTCCTGAGTGTGGCTGAATTCATGCATCAAACGGTGAAAACCATCGGCTTCTTCCAATGCCGACAAGTCCTGACGTTGGAGATTTTCCACCAGCGCCACTTCGAGGGTTTCTTTATCATCGAAATCATGCACGATGACCGGCACTTCATGAATTTGCGCCAACTGCGCAGCACGCCAGCGCCGCTCACCGGCAATGATCTCAAAATCACCGATCAGCTTCGGATGAGGTCGCACCAATAGCGGTTGCAGTACGCCCTTTTCGCGAATGGAATCCGACAGATCGCGCAGCTGATCATCACTGAAATTATGCCGCGGCTGGTACTTGCCGGGGTGCAATTGAATGATGGGTACGGTTTTGGTGTGCTCGCCTCTGTTGAGCTCAGAGAATTCAGTCTCATCGCTGCCCAAAAGAGCCGACAGGCCCATACCTAGTTTTTTATCAGCCATTGACACTTAACCCTTAAACACTCAATCAAATTTGGTGGTATTAAACGCTGACATGGCCTTCGCGACGCAGCACTTCACCGGCAAGATGCAGGTACGCTTGCGACCCGGCACATTTCATATCATACATCAAAACCGGGCGACCATGCGATGGTGCTTCGGAGACCCGCACATTGCGGGGAATGACCGTTTTGTAGACCTTGTCGCCAAAATATTCGCGCACATCGGCGGCTACCTGATCGGACAATTTATTGCGTCGATCATACATGGTTAGAACGATGCCCTGGATTTCCAGGTCGGGATTAAAGACCGTGCGGACCCGCTCGACGGTTTTGAGCAAATGGCTCAACCCTTCCAAAGCAAAAAATTCGCATTGCAACGGTACCAAAATAGCCTGTGCCGCGACCAACGCATTTAGGGTCAACAAACCCAACGCCGGGGGGCAATCAATCAGCACATAGTCGTAGGCTTGCGCGCCGTCGCCGATGGCAGCCTTCAATTGATGCTCACGATTGTCGAGATTCACCAATTCCAACTCGGCCCCAGAAAGATCCATGCCGGCCGGCACAATATCAAGCCCGGGTACGGTGGACTTTTGCACCACATCGCTGAGCGACACACCGCCGATGATCATGCGGTAGGTATCCAGACGACGGTTTTTGCGTGCCACGCCCAAGCCCGTCGAGGCATTGCCCTGCGGATCGAGATCGATGATCAAGACCCTTTGTTTAACCGCCGCCAGGGCGGTGGCCAAATTGATGCAGGTGGTGGTTTTACCCACCCCGCCCTTCTGGTTTGCGACCGCGATGATGCGCGGGCCTTTTTGCGGTTCTGGCATGTCCATGATGTCCCCTATGGTACCTTTATGTACATTTTTTAAGATGCTCATGACGATGGGTGCACTCTCTCAATTCAAGGATCATGCCCGCGGGATCGGTCCGGCTGGGGTGATTTTGAACCTGCATAATCCAATTTTTTTGCGCCTCGGTCAATTCCTCTAACCAGCGCTTACCCTTCAAAAACAGGCATATCCCTGTGGATAAGCTGTGCATCTGTGCGAAGGACAAAAGTTTATCCAGCGAAGCCAGGGCCCTCGATGTGATGATGTCGGCCTCCAACGGGGCCAATGTTTCAATGCGCTGATTGTGCACCGTGGCGCCACACCCCACGGTGCGATTGACTTCTTGTAGGAATGCACATTTGCGCTGATCACTTTCGACCAGATGTACATCCAAATCAGGTCGCATGCAGGCCAGCACCAAACCCGGGAAACCCGCCCCGCTGCCAAAATCAACAATTTTTTTATCCTTGGGGATAAAGGTTGATAATTGTGCACTGTCCAACATATGGCGCTGCCATACGTGAGGTACTGTTGCGGGTCCCACCAAATTAATCTTAGCCTGCCACTTAATCAAAAGGTTTGCGTAGGCCTGCAAGCGGTCCATGACGTCAACGTCAACGTGGGTTTGGTCTTGAAATTGCTCTGGGGTCATGGGACTCATCAGGGTATCGCCAACAGCTTGTTGCATGCCATGGACCTTTCGAAATGACAATGTTTCACGTGAAACATTGTGATGTAAGATTTACCAATAAATGATGAAGACAAGTTAGGGTGCCGCATCAACCGCCATCTTGGTGCGCCGAACATGAGCCAACAAGAGGGTCAAGGCCGCCGGTGTCACACCGGAAATGCGCGCCGCCTGCCCCAGCGTCGTGGGCCGCACCAATTTAAATTTAGCGCGAACCTCATTGGACAATCCGCTGATGGCATCATAGTTGAGATCCACTGATAAACCCAGGCTTTCGTCTTTACGGAAAGCTTTGATGTCAATTTCTTGGCGTTCTAGGTATCCAGAATAATTGGCTTCAATCTCTGCCTGGGCACGTGCCTTGGGCGAAACCGTCGCCAGTTGTGGCCAATGAGTCGCCAAGAGGCCCCAGGAAATGTCGGGATATGCCAACAGCTGGCGAGCGCTGCGGCGCTGACCATCTTGATTAATTTTAACACCTAAACCCGATAATTGATTAGGTGTTGCCTTAAGTTCGTCAATCAAATGCAGGGCCGCCAGGACTTCAGCCTCTTTTGCCTGAAATGCCGAGATACGGTGTGATCCGACACACCCGATGGCATGACCGCGCTGGGTCAAACGGCGGTCAGCATTGTCGGCACGCAATTTCAATCGATATTCGGCCCGTGAGGTAAACATGCGATACGGTTCTTGGGTGCCCAAGGTCACCAAATCATCAATCATCACCCCGATATACGCCTCGGCACGATCCAAAACAAAATCATGGCTGGCACCACTGACCTTAAGCGCGGCATTGACCCCCGCCATCAGACCCAACGCGGCGGCCTCTTCATAACCGGTTGTCCCGTTGATCTGCCCAGCAAAATACAGCCCAGGTACACGGCGTGTTTCTAAGGTTGGATTGAGTTCGCGCGGATCAACAAAGTCGTATTCGATGGCATAGCCCGGCTGTAGCATGCGGGTGTTTTCAAGCCCTGGAATGGTCTTGAGCAATGCCAACTGAACATCACGCGGCAACGAGGTAGAAATGCCGTTGGGATATACCGTCGGATCATCATAACCCTCAGGCTCCAGAAAAATTTGATGGCCGCTGCGTTCGGCAAACCGAACCACCTTGTCTTCAATCGATGGACAATACCGCGGCCCGGTACTTTCAATTTGCCCCGAATACATTGGCGAACGCTGTAGGTTTTGCTCGATAATGGCATGCCCCTGAGGCGTGGTCGTGGTGACATAACAGTCGATTTGACGCTGGGTAATGGCTTCGGTCATAAACGAAAACGGCTCAGGATGTTCGTCACCGGTCTGGCGCTGCAAGCTCGCCCAATCGATGGTTCGCCCATCCAGGCGTGGCGGCGTCCCGGTTTTCAAACGGCCCTTGGCAAAACCCAAGCGACGCAAGGTATAAGCCAAGCCCACCGCGCGGGGATCCCCAGCGCGTCCCGCCGGGAACGTTTGATTGCCCAGGTGAATCAAGCCCCGTAGAAAGGTCCCGGTGGTCAACACCACCGCACCGACCTCAACGCTACCGCCATCGGCCAATACCACCGCCGTTACCCGGCCATCATCATCCAGCTTAATATCATCGACCGCCGCCTCTAGCAGGGTGAGATTATTTTGCTGGTGCAAAAGATCTTGGATAGCGCTGCGGTAAAGAGCACGATCAGCCTGGGCGCGCGGTCCATGAACCGCCGGTCCCTTGGACTGATTGAGCATGCGAAACTGAATCCCGCCGCGATCAATCGCCCTGCCCATCAGCCCGTCCAAGGCATCAACTTCTCTCACCAACTGGCCTTTGGCCAATCCGCCAATGGCAGGGTTGCAAGACATCTCGCCCACCGTTTCCAAACGATGGGTGATCAGTACCGTATTGGCGCCCATGCGCGCGGCCGCAGCGGCGGCTTCGGCACCGGCATGACCGCCGCCGATAACGGCGACATCAAATTGAAGTGTCTTTGAATTGTTCATATTTCGGAATTTAAGAGCGCCCTCCTCCGAAGTCAAATGAGCAATGTCATAAGCCTTGCAAAATGTTTCACGTGAAACATTGCGACTGAAAAACGGCGCTTCGGGATCTGGACTTTGAGCTACTTACCGATGCAGAAGTCACGGAAAATAACATCGAGCAAATCCTCAACATCGACTCGCCCGGTAATACGCCCCAATTCACGGGCCGCCAAACGCAAGTCTTCGGCTTCTAGTTCCGAACCCGGGTACGAGGGAATAGCCTCAACATTGTCGACCATTTGGTCCTTGGCCAAAAAACGATTTAAAGCCTCGATGGTGCGTTCCAGGGATTCACGATGACGCGCCCGCGTTGGTGCCGGACCATCATTTACATCGCGGCATCGCTGGGCAACCATCTGGGTCAGACGCGTCAACAAGGCATCAAGACCGGCACCGGTCTTTACCGACAAAGGCCAAACCTCATGTCCATCGATCTGTTTTGGAAAGTCGACCGCCCGAGCATCAGATTTATTGATCACCACCAGGGTGTCTTGCTCCAATAACTCACGGGTGGTGGCATCCAATATCGGTAAAGAAGTGCCGTCAAACACCGCCAATTTTAAATCGGCGGTGTGGGCCCAGGAACGTGCCCGCCTCACCCCTTCTTGTTCGATGGCATCGCCCGATTGACGCAAACCAGCAGTATCGGCCACCAGCAAAGGGTAACCGGCCAAGTTTAAATGAACCTCAACCACGTCACGGGTGGTGCCGGCAATGTCGGATACGATGGCAGCGTCACGCTGAGCCAAGGCATTCATCAGCGATGATTTGCCCGCATTGGGGGGGCCGATGATCGCCAGACGCACACCGGCGCGCAAACGCTCGCCGCGCCGCCCATCATCAAGGTGAGCACGCAGTTCAGACTGCAGCACACGCACCCCATCGACCACCGCAATGTGCAAATGTTCCGGCAGGTCTTCGTCACTAAAATCGAGCTCAGCCTCAAAATGAGCCAAAAATCGCACCAGACGTTCGCGCCAACCGTCATAAAGTTTACCCAACACCCCTTCTGCTTGGCGCAAGGCCTGCTTACGCTGGGCTTGTGTTTCGGCTTCGATCAGATCGGCCAAGCCCTCGACCTGGGTGAGATCAAGTTTGGCATTGTCAAAAGCCCGACGGGTGAACTCACCGGGTTCGGCCAAACGCAGATCAGGGAGCGACGATAATGAGGCCAAGACCCCATCAATCACCGCCAGGCCACCATGGATGTGCAGTTCGGCAACGTCTTCACCGGTGAAACTGGCCGGGCCGGCAAACCACAAAACCAGGGCATCGTCGAGGGTCTCACCAGATTGAGGGTCACGCAAGCGCACCAGCTTAGCGGATCGTACAGGGGGCAAATCAGCACCCATCAGGGTCATAAGCGCTGTGCCTGCGGACGGTCCGGAAATGCGCACCACCGCCACACCCGCACGCCCTGCACCACTGGCCAAGGCATAGATCGTCGTACTCATCGCATGGAGACCCATATTATCATTTTAATAGCTCGCTATGGTTAATCGTCTGCCGCCAACAAAAGCCGCTCGACAGGTTTCGCGTTGAGGATGTGATCTTGAAGGATGGCATCGACATCTTCGAAAGTGTTCATGGCATACCAAACACCGTCTGGATAAATCACCACCACCGGACCCAACTCGCAACGATCCAAACACCCTGCGGTGTTTATCCGCACATCACTGAGGCCTAATTCTTTGGCCCTGGCTTTCATATAGTTACGCAACTTTATCGATCCGGCCCGGGCGCAAGATCCACGTGAATGGTTTTGCGGACGTTCATTGGTGCAGCAAAAAACATGCAGACGAAAATAAGGCTCGCCAACGCTTATGGGCTCATTCATGGACAGGGTCTCACACTGAAGGGGCATTTACCCCTATGATTTTTAAGGTTGTTTTGCGGCATCGGCCACCCAAAATAATCATTCAGGGATGATTACGCAACGCCTCCAATATTGTTGATACATCACATAGTAAATTTAATTTTCAAATAAGGCGCGTCAACATGCCAAAAAATAGACTGGCTGATGAGACCAGCCCATATTTGCTGCAGCACCAGGACAATCCGGTGGATTGGTATCCATGGGGTGAAGAAGCCCTGCAGGCCTCAAAAGACAGCGGCAAACCGGTGTTATTATCGATCGGTTATTCGTCTTGTCATTGGTGTCATGTGATGGCCCATGAAAGTTTTGAAAATAACGACATTGCTAAGTTGATGAATGATTTGTTCATCAACGTCAAAGTTGATCGTGAAGAACGCCCTGATTTGGATGTCATTTACCAATCATCACTGGCGTTGATGCGCCAGGCTGGCGGTTGGCCGTTGACCATGTTTCTCACCCACAAGGGCGATCCGTTTTGGGGCGGCACCTATTTTCCACCCGAAGATCGTTATGGCCGACCCGGATTCAAACAAGTGCTGAACGGCATCGCCCAGGCATGGTCTGAAAGCCGCGATCAAGTGACCAGCAATGTCGACGTGATTCACGATGCGCTTGAGGCACTTTCGGCCTCACGTCCTGGAAAAACCTTGGATATGGCCATGGTCGACGATGTAGCCAGCGCCACGTTGCGTTCCATCGATCCGGCCCAGGGTGGTTTTCGCGGCGCGCCAAAGTTTCCCCAGGTGCCTTTATTGAGCATGCTGTGGCAGGCTTGGCGACGCACAAAATTGGCGCTTTACCATGATGCGGTGACCAACACCTTGGATCACATGTGCCAGGGCGGTATCTACGATCACATCGGCGGCGGGTTTTCACGCTACTCGACTGATGATCATTGGTTGGTGCCGCATTTCGAAAAGATGCTCTACGATAACGCCCAACTCATCACCATAATGTGTGAGGTGTGGAAAGAAACCCGCTCGCCCATGTATGAGGCGCGGATCCGCGAAACCATATCGTGGCTGCTGCGCGAGATGAAGGTGGAACATCCAGACGGCGGTTTTGCCTTTGCTTCAGCGTTGGATGCCGACACCCCCAACGATGACGGTCACGGGGTCGAGGGATTGTTTTATGTCTGGACCGTAGATGAGCTCAACACCCTGCTCGATGATGTCGGCCCGTTGTTTAGACAAACCTACAGTGTGACCGAACGCGGCAATTGGCAAGAAGGCGGTGCCGGAATCAATGTGATTTCACGTCTCACCCCCTACCCTGGTGAGCCCGCCGTCGAACAAATGCTGGCCCAAGCCCGTATGACATTATTTAAGCGCCGTGCTGAGCGGGCCGCACCGGGGCGCGATCATAAGGTGCTCGCCGATCTCAACGGCATGATGATCCAAGCCCTGGCCCTGGCCGGGACGGTGTTTGATGAACCTGAATGGATAAACATCGCAAAAACCACCTTTGATTTTGTCTCCCAACATATGGTATCGAACGGTCGACTGTCACGCAGTTGGGCCGGGGGTCAGTCCCGGCACAATGCAGTTCTGGATGATTTGGCACAAATGAGTCGCGGCGCACTGTTTTTGAATGAAGCCACCGGCGATGATTTTTACCTCGCTCAAGCCGAAGCCTGGGTCCATCAGGCCAACGATTTTTTTTGGTGCGCTGATGATGGCGGCTATTGCCTCAGCGCGCGTGATGTCACCGACGTCATAACCCGCACAAGACAAAGTGCCGACAACGCGGTGCCCAGCGGCAACGGCACCATGGCCGATGTTTTGGCGCGTCTTTATCTGATCACCGGTGACGATCAATTTCGTGATCGCTGCGACGATGTGATCAATGCCTTTCCCGCCGAAAATGCCGATGCCGTCGCCAATATGCCGACCCTCATCAATGC
>JAESUA010000182.1 GCA_016763255.1 Magnetovibrio sp.
GATGTGGATGCAGCGCAGGCCGCAGCCGATGCCGACGCCGCCCAGGCCGATGCCGATGCTGCCCAGGCCGATGCCGATGCTGCTTTAGCTGAGGCCGAAGCCGCTAAGGCCGCCGCCGATGCTGCCGGGGATGAAGAAGCCATCGCCAAAGCCGCCGCCGCCGAGGCCAAGGCCGCCGAAGCCGCGCAAAAGGCAGCAGATGCTACCGCTGCTGCCGAAGCCGAAGCGCAAGCCGCAGCTGCGGCGCAGGCTGATGCAGCGGCCGCGCAGGCCGCCGCCGAAACCAAAGCCGCCGATGCCGACGCCGCCCAAGCCAAGGCCGAGCAAGCTCAGCAATTTAGCTCCTTGGCGGATTCAGCCTTTAAGGCTCAAACTCAAGCGTTTGAGCAAAGCAATCAAAATGACGCGAAAAGGGCCGAGAAGGCCGATACCGTCACCGACCAAGACACGCCGCCCTCAACAACAGATGGTTCGAACCAAGACCAAGATTCGCCGGATAACGCTGCGGCACAAACGGCCGCAGAGGCCGCCGCACAGGTTGCCGCTGAGGTCGCGGCAAAAGCCGCCGCCGAGGTCGCGGCAAAAGCCGCCGCTGAGGCTGCGGAAAAACTGACGGCTGAGGTGTTGGCGGCGGCGAAGGAGGCTGCTGAAAAGTTGGCTCAAGCGCCCGAAAATGACGACCTGAATAATGCTGAGGATACAAACACCACCACCAACAAGGCACCGGTGTTCTCGGACGTGAATACGACACTTAACGTTGCCCGTGGCGCGTCGTACAGCGGCGTGGCTGCGGCCAGTGATGCCGACGGTGACGCCATCACCTTTGCCATCGGCACCGGTCCAAGCCACGGCGTGTTAGCTGTAAATCCAGATGGCACCTTCGCTTTTACGTCCGCAGCTGATTTTTCCGGCTCCGACAGCTTTGTCATCACTGCCAGCGACGGCAAAGGCGGCACGGCCAGCACTATCATCACGACTTATGTGGAGGCCGACTATTCAACGCATGGCTCCGCACTCACCGTCACTTATGATGGATCAACGGGCACGGTTGTGGATGGAAACGTCCTGATTGGCACGTTGAGCGATATCACCTCGTTTACCGGCACCAATTACATCGATACTTACACCCTGGCCGGTGTAACTCTGGATACATTAGACGTCAGGGGAGGGGATGATGACGTTAATGTTGATTCCACCACCCGCATAACCAACTTGATCGATACCTCCGGCAGCCTCAACGTCATACAGACGAGCGGTTCGGACGCTAGCGAAGGCGACATGGACCTGCGTGGCACCACGATCTCGGGTGAGTTCTCCATTCACCTCAACTCGAACAACATCGTCACCACCGGCACGACCACCCTGACGCTGGACAGTTCGACCGTTTTTGATGCTTATAACTTCATTGCGTTTGGCACCAATACCAACAATGGCGTGATTCAAAGCGACGACGGCATGAATTTGACCAACGTCACCATGATCGACGTTCATGAGATTATCATCGACAGCGGCAACGATACCGTCGGCGCGACCCTGACCCTGGGCGTTCTGCCGACGCGAGGATCGCTGACCATCACCGGCAGCGGCGATGATGTCATCCAACTGGGGACGACCAGCCTCGACCTGTCCATGGCCTCGGTGAACGGAATTGTCTCAATCAACGGCACCTCCGGCGATGACACCATTACGGGTTCGGCTGGTGCGGACATCATTGTTGGTGGCAGTGGGAATGACATCATCGTCGGTGGGAGTGGGGCTGACACCCTGATCGGCGGCAGCGGTACAGATATCTTCCTGTATTCAGCGCTCAACCAAACGGGCGTCGACACCCTGGCTGACTATAATATTTCAGAAGGTGACAGGATCAATGTCGAGATGTCTGTCATCGGCAATGGGGATACGGCCCTTGATGCAGGCGAATGGTTCAATCTAGGTACCGTGGCGGATGATGCCAGCATCCAAGCAGCCATCAATGGCAGTCAGCATTCCATCGGTGCGATCTTTGCGGTGTTCAATACCAGCACGGGCAAGGCCGAGGCCTGGTACGATGTCACCGATGGCTTGACCACCGGTGATGCCAACAAGGTGGCTTATCTAGAAGGCTATTCAGAAACTATGATTAATGCGTTCTCCAGCGGCACGGCAATGGGGATCGAACTTGTCGATTACGCAACGGCCATAAACGGTGTTCCGGCTCCTTGATCACTTGTTTTGGTAGCCCAAAGGGGACTCCAAAGCGAAAAGGCCTCCGGCGTTAAAACGCAGGAGGCCTTCGTATGAATGGTGCCGGCTGCAGGAGTCGAACCCGCGACCCCCTGATTACAAATCAGGTGCTCTACCAACTGAGCTAAGCCGGCCCATGGGGGCTTTAAAAATCAAGTTCGGATCATATACCCTCACCAACGCCTGACGGCAAGGGGCAGAAGTGGATATACTGGCTGAGATTTAAAATTAGCAGGTGAAATCATGTCGACTTCCCAATCTTTGCGATCGTTCAAGAACATTTCGGCCTGCGTCTTTGATGCTTACGGGACCCTCTTGGACGTCAATTGCGCGGCTCAGCGCTGCCATGCTGATTTGGCTGACAAGGCCCAGCCGCTGGCCGATTTGTGGCGCGCCAAACAGCTGCAATACACCTGGTTGAGCAGCCTCATGGGGCGTCATCGCGATTTTTATGAGGTCACCGGTGCGGCGCTTGATTTTGCGATGGAGACGCTGGATCTGGACGATCAGGCCCTGCGTGCCAAGCTGATGGCGCTGTATGAAGTGCTCGATGCTTATGCGGAGGTACCCGAATTGCTCGGCAGCTTGAAACAAGCCGGGCTTAAGACCGCGATTCTCTCCAACGGATCACCCAAAATGCTGGCCACGGCGGTGAAGGCGGCGGGCCTGGGGCCGAGCCTTAATGACGTCATCTCCATCGAAGACGCGGGCATCTACAAACCGTCCCCCAGCGTCTACCAACTGGCGGTGGACCGTTTGGGCGTGGCCAAAGAAAACATCTGCTTTGTTTCAAGCAACGGCTGGGACGCCAGCGGTGCGGCGGCCTTTGGTTTTCAGGTGGCCTGGGTCAACCGTACGGGGCAGGTGGCCGAAAAACTTGGATTTCCGCCCCATGTCGAGCTTTCCAATTTGACAAAATTGGCTGGATTGGTGCTGAAACAATAACGACCGCAAGCCACAGCACTCATAGAGATTAGATCTTTTGAATTGTGTGACTAATTGCCTTGGGACAAAAAAGACTTTTCAGAATGATAACGGCGTGGCTAAGTCACGTCAGGGGTACCACCTAAGCGAGACTTTAGGGACGTTTGAGTATGCGAATTCGTTTTAACATCAGCATTGTTACGGCTATTTTGCTGATCATCACCGCGATGACACTGGCGACGATTGGGAGTGTCTGGCTGGTCAGTTCACGCACCGCTGATGAGACCGCCGGGCAGTTGTTCGACAACGCCACCGGCATTGCCCGTGAACGCTTAGACCGGCTGATGGCTGAGGTGTTGATGATGGCCAGCCTGGGGGCCGCACAACATGAAATGACGGAGGTCACCGAAAACGGCCTGGACGCACCGGCGTTCCCAATATTGTTGACGGCCTTGGAAGAAAACAAGTCGCTGTATTCGCTGTATTACGGATTTTCCAACGGTAATTTTTATCAAATCATTTCGGTGAACGGGGAGGCGGGGATTCTTAAAGCCCATAATGCGCCCTTAGAGACCCAGTGGATCGTTCGTGTCATCTCGTCTTCTGCGCCAGTTGGTCAAAAGGCCCCAATCAAAATTCAAACCTGGACGTTTCTCAACCAAGCCCGGCAACAGATCGGCGAGCGCCGCGAGATCTCGCCCAGCTATGATCCGCGCAGGCGGGCTTGGTATAAAAATGCACTTGATCAAGACACCTCCCAACTTTCAGCGCCCTACATCTTCAACTCGCTGGGCCAACCCGGTATCACCGCATCCAGGTCTTTGGCGGGTGGAAAAGTGGTGTTTGGCGTCGATGTGACGCTGACGGAGTTGTCGCGGTTTATTTCCGGCCTCGATATATCCGAACATGGCGGGGTTGTGGTGTTTGATGAAAAAAGCCGCATCGTCGCCATGACGTTGCGCTTTGGCGAACACGCGGCGCTGGCCGCCATGCAAGATATCCAATCCCAACAGATCCAAGCGGTCGAGCGGGCGAGCCAAGGCCAACAGGTGTCCGGCACGCAGCTTATCGAAATTGGCCAAGACATGCTGATGGTTCAGCAAATGACTTGGGAAAAGGGCGGCCGTAAAATCAGCATTGCCGCTGTGGCACCGATGAGTGATTTTGTCGATCACATCTACGATATGCAAAAACAAATTCTGGTGCTGGCGCTGCTGGGC
>JAESUA010000183.1 GCA_016763255.1 Magnetovibrio sp.
CACCGATACCATGGTGTCACACAAACTGCGCCAAGTGTGCACCCAGCACGGGGTGAAAATAGCCGACGCCGTGCAGGAAACTAACGAACGACCATAACCGAACAGTTTGCATGGCGCACCACCCGCGCGGCGTTGGGCCCGAGCAAAAAGTCCTTGAGATCATCGCGTCCCGATGACACAACAACCATGTCGGCATCGATTTTTTCCGCCATGTTGAGGATCACCTTATACACCTTGCCTTCACCGATGATGTGGTGAGTTTGGATATCGTCGGGGATGTGGTTTTTGACAAACTCCTTCAAGCTGGCGAGTACCTTCTCACCGACCTTTTTTTCATACCCTTCGGGGAAAAACTGGCCGACGATCGACATACCGAAATCCGGCACCACGCTCAAAACATGCAATGTCCCGGTTGAGGCACGAACGAAATTCAAGGCCACCGGCAGCGCTTTCTGCCAAGACCCTTCATCGTTCAAATCGATCGGCAACAAAATATCTTTGTACATGATCTTTATCCCTTAGCCATGTCTTCGACGCGCAAGCGGCGACGCTGTAAGACAATGATGAAGAACAAAAGCGCTAAAGCGGGAATGTAGAAAAGTTCTTTCGCCATGCGTTCGACCGGCACTTCAACGCGATCAACGAGAACCGGCTCATCGCTATAAAAATCAAATGCCAAAAGTTGCAAAGACAGCGCCGTGCTGGGCATCGGTTCCTCCAAGATGGCACGGTCGCCATCGATATTGATCATCAAACCAGCGGCCGTCAAAAGGCGGCTATCGCCATCACCAATGGCCCCCAAGGGTGCAATGAGGGTGGTCGTTAAGGGATCGCCATAACGACTGTCGGGCCCTGAGATGACGAACCGCACATTGCCACCAACCGGCATCTGTTCGGCAATTTGCACGATCTGCGCTGCTGGGCGGTAATCGTAGGGCGGAATAACTTGGTCGAGCCAATAGCCCGGCCTGAACATGGTAAAAGCAACCAACAACAAGGCCGCCGTTTCCCATGCGCGATTGCGCACGAACATGTACTGCTGGCTCGCCGCGGCAAAAGTCAGCATCGCGACCAGCGCGATCAAGAAGACGAACACCGCCTGTATGGGGCCGACATTGATCAGCAAAAGATCGGTGTTGAAGATGAATAGGAACGGTAAAATAGCGGTCCGAATATCGTACATGAAGCCTTGAATACCGGTGCGGATCGGATCGCCCCCCGAAATGGCCGAGGCGGCAAATGCCGCCAAGCCCACCGGCGGCGTGTCATCGGCCAAGATACCAAAGTAAAACACAAACATGTGCACCGCGATCAAAGGCACGATCAAGCCCGACTGCGCGCCAACGGAGATGATCACCGGTGCCATCAGGCTGGACACCACGATGTAATTGGCCGTGGTCGGCAAACCCATACCCAAAACCAGACTCAGGATTGCAACCAAGAACAGCATCAACATCAAGTTTCCGCCGGACAAAAATTCGACGAATTCACCCATGATCTGATGTGCACCGGTCAGCGAAATGGTGCCGACGATGATGCCCGCGGCACCGGTGGCGACGGCGATGCCGATCATGTTGCGCGCGCCAGCAATCAAGCCATCGAGGAATTGAGACCAGCCGTGTTTTACACCTTCGAATAGATTGCTTTGATTGCGAAAATACGCCTTGATGGCATGCTGGGTTAGGGCGATGAAGATCATCCCCATGGTGGCCCAGAACGCGGATAAACCGGGTGAGAAGCGCTCGATCATCAAACACCACACCAGCACCACGATCGGTAACAAATAATACAATCCGGTTTTGACCGTGGGGCCAAATTCGGGAGTCTGCACCATTGTTTTTTTCAGCTCTTCGGGATCGAGATCCGGAAGTTTCGCAGCCACTTTCGCCAGCACCAAGTACGTTATCAAGAACAGCGCCATGGCGGCATAAATGGTATTGTCACCAAACGCCCCTTTGGTCCAACCCAGTCCAAAATGAAGCCCCCCGGCCAAGCCGGCGACGACGATAAAGCCCAGAAGTGCATTTGAAATGCGCGTTAGAATCGTGCGTTTAGGCCCGCCACGGGGCAAACCTTCAAGGCCCAATTTCAAGGCTTCCAGATGAACGATGTAAAGCAAGGCAATGTAGGAAATCAGTGCCGGAAGAAAGGCGTGGCGCACCACGTCGAGATAACTGATGCCGACGTATTCGATCATCAAAAATGCCGCCGCCCCCATGACCGGCGGGGTGAGCTGACCGTTGGTGCTGGAGGCCACTTCGACCGCACCTGCTTTTTCCGCACTAAATCCTGTACGCTTCATCAAAGGAATGGTGAACGTGCCGGTGGTCACCGTGTTGGCGATGGAAGACCCGGAAATCATTCCAGTCATGGCCGAAGACAAAACAGCCGCCTTGGCCGGTCCGCCGCGATAATGACCCAACAGCGATACCGCCGTTTTGATGAAATACGCCCCTGCACCGGCCTTTTCCAAGATTGACCCGAACAAAACGAACAAAAAGATCATCGACGCTGAGACCCCAAGTGCAACACCGAACACGCCTTCGGTTTGCATCCAATAATGACCCAAGGCTTTGGAGAACGAGGCCCCTTTCCATTGGATCACTTCGGGCAGCCACGGCAGATGACCAAAAAACACGTACAGCATGAAGACCGAGGCAACGACCACCAACGGCAAGCCCAAGGCGCGATAGGTGGCGATCATCAAGACCGTCATGCCAATGGCAGACATGACCAAATCGGTTGTCGTCCACAGGCCTGGGCGCAGCGAGATTGATTCCTTAAACACCGGCAAATACAAACAAACCGCAACACCGGCAAAGGCCAAAACCCAGTCATACCAAGGGATCGAACTGCGCGACGACGATTTAAACAAAGGGAACGCGGTGGCCGCCAAAAACAGGGCAAAGGCCAAATGGATGGAGCGAGCTTCATCCGAATTGAACGTCACATTGACGCCCAGGACACGGGTCAGCCAGAACGGCACATTGGAGGCGAGATAGATCTGAAACAGCGACCAGGCCAAGGGAACATAAATCAGCATTTTGCCTGATAAGCCCGAAGGATTGCGCGCTCCGGTATCACTTTGGGCGACCATATCTTCGACGGACGATGCGGTATTTTGCGCTGCCCCTGTGGATTCTTGTGCCATAGAGTTCCCGCTCCCCAGAAAAATATTATTTAACGAATAAACTGAAAAAGACACCGCCGGAGCCTCCCAGGCATCCGGCGGTGTCCGTAGTCAGAGCCTTATTTGATCAGGCCGAGTTCTTTGTAGGCTTTAATGGCACCGGGGTGCAGCGGAGCGGACAAACCGTCGCTGACCATGGTCTTCGGGTCCAAGCCGGCGAACGCCGGGTGCAGCTTACGGAACTGCTCAATGTTCTTCATCGTTTCCTTGGCGACGATGTAGGCCACATCATCCGGCACATCGGCAGAGGTCACGAAGGTTGCGCCGACACCAAAGGTGGTGACGTCATTAGGCGTACCGCTATACATGCCGCCGGGAATGGTTGCGGCACGGTAGTACGGGTTGTCCTTGATCAGCTTGTCGATCGGCGCACCGGTGACGTTCACCAGGGTCACATCGCAAGACGTGGTGGCTTCTTTGATCGCCGCAGCCGGGTGGCCGATGGTGTAGATCATGGCGTCGATTTTGTTATCACAAATCGCCGCAGCCATTTCCGAGCCTTTGAGCTCAGATGCCAAGGAGAAATCACTGGATTTCATGCCAAAGGCTTCCATGACAACTTCCATGGTGGCGCGCTGGCCGGAACCAGGGTTGCCGATGTTGACGCGTTTGCCCTTAAGACCGGCAAAGTTTTTGATACCGGAATCGTTACGTACGATCAGGGTGAACGGTTCGGCATGGACCGAGAACATGGAACGCAATTTTTTGAACGGGCCGGCATCTTTGAATTTCGAGGTGCCGTTATAGGCATGGTACTGCCAATCGGATTGGGCCACGCCAAACTCAAGCTCACCCGTACGAATGTTGTTGATGTTGTAAACCGAACCGCCGGTGCTTTCTGCCGAACAACGAATGCCGTGTGTCTTACGGGTTTTGTTCACCAAACGACAAATGGCACCGCCGGTGGGGTAGTACACGCCGGTCACGCCACCGGTGCCGATGGATACAAATTTTTGTTGTGCGGCGGCTGGGGTCGGGGCCATGGCAAAAGATGCCGCCGTAACAACCGCAGCGGCGGCAATGATGCCGCCTTTGAATAACATAGTCATATTTCATCTCCCAAATTTGTTATATCAAGTGAATAACATTGTCTTAATAGGTAGAAAAGCTCCGTGTTTGCGCTGTATTTATTTTTGGGGTTATACCCGTATGCAACGGCGGATCCGTCTCCTATATGCCCCCCCCATCGCCCGTGAGCATATACGCACGCGCCTGATGGGCGCTAGATACGGGGCGGCTCAACAGCTTAGCCCCGTATGCAACCTGTTTGACCAACGCCGCATTGTTCGGTGCTACCATTTTGTTGTTGAGAAAAACATTATTTTCAAAACCAACCCGGACATGACCGCCGAGGCTCATAGCGGTCAACGCGACCGCCCCTTCAGCGGCCCCGAAGGCACAAACGCTCCACATTTTAGGCTGCAATTTAGCATCATCGGCGGCGTTGAGAAATGCCAGTAAGTCACCGGGCTGTGACTGACCATTGCCATACCGCCCGAGCACGTACAAAACGCTCAAATTTTCGCCAGAAATGGCTTTGCGCGCCACCATATCGGCCAGCTGACGGACTTCATCGGGGGTATAAAGGATGTGCTGCAGCGCGATACCTTCGTTGAGCGCCCAACGATAAAAAGCCGAGGCTTTTTCCTCGCCATCGGCCGTCAGCTCCTTCAAGGCCACCGACGCGGCCTCCGGGTGCACTTTGCGCACCAGGGAAATTTGCTCATCGGGGGTGTAACGACCGACCGCTTCGGCGGTGATTTGGAGAACCATGTCATCGCCCACTGCACCGCGCACCGCGTCGATAGCCTCACGATACGCCTGGGCGTCCAACAAATGGCCACCGTCTTGGTCGCGCACATGCAAATGCAACATCGCAGCACCGGCCGCCAGGCAGA
>JAESUA010000184.1 GCA_016763255.1 Magnetovibrio sp.
AGGCCGGGTGGTGCAAAACCGCTCCGAAGAATCGATTCTCAAAGAAATCGAAGACATTCGCGATAAGGTCGACGGCTTCACGGGCTATATTCCCGATCTTGGCGGGCCGACCGCGAATATGTATCGCATGGCGTGCAAGGACGATGAGATCCAAAAGGTCTGCCGTCGCCCGTCGTGCGTTTACCCCGATATCTGTGTAAACCTCGGCACCGATCACAACCCATTGATCCAGCTCTATCAAAAGGCCCGCGCCATCGATGGGGTGAAAAAAATCCACATCGCCTCGGGTCTGCGCTACGACTTGGCGGTGAGAAGCCCTAAGTATGTCAAGGAATTGGTCACCCACCACGTCGGTGGTTATCTGAAAATCGCCCCGGAACACACCGAATCCGGGCCGCTTTCGAAAATGATGAAACCGGGCATCGGCACCTATGATCGCTTTAAGCAGATGTTCGATCAAGCGACCAAGCAGGCGGGCAAAAAATATTACCTGATCCCGTATTTCATCGCCGCCCACCCCGGCACCACCGATGAAGACATGATGAACTTGGCCCAGTGGTTGAAGCGCAACAAATTGCGCGCCGATCAGGTGCAGACGTTTATGCCCACGCCCATGGCACTGGCGTCGGCGATGTATTATTCTGAACGCAACCCCATCAAGCCGATCCATCGCGACAGCGGCGAAGTGGTGCACACCGCCAAGGGTCTCATCCAACGCCGCCTGCATAAGGCGTTCTTGCGCTATCATGATGCGGAAAACTGGCCGCTGATCCGTGAAGCTTTGAAGGCCATGGGCCGTGAAGATTTGATCGGCCCGTCCAAAAAACACCTGGTGCCGACATGGCAACCCAAAGGCACCGGCGGACGTGGTGGCGAAGGGGCGCGTTCTGGACGTAAACACGGCGAGCAGAAATTCTTCACCCAACAAGCGGGCGAAGGGCGGCGTTCCAATCGTGGAAAACCAACGTACGATCGCAAGCCCGGAGGTGGACGGCCCGCAAAATAGCGTCAATTGACGGGCACGACCGGCGTTGCGCCTTGATGGCATCTCCTTTGCATATGATTTCTCTGATTTGTTAAAGCAATCAACGTCCACTTGAGCGAATTGCAAGTGGGAAGGGGAAAACATGGAAATTGGCGCGAATGGTATTTATGCGGGATATGGTGTCGCTAAATCTGGCGCGGGTGGCTGCGTAGGTTGTCAGTCGGAAAAAACCACAACTGAATCAGGCGCCGGTTCCAAAATTCCCGAAGAAAAATCACTGATCGCAGAGATTCGCGAGAAGGGCTTCGGCACCTATGTAGAAGAACTGGAAGAACGCAAAAAGGAAGAATTGCGAGATAAACTTCTTGGGGAAATGGGCCTTAGCGAGGAACAACTCGCTCAGATGTCGCCGGATGCACGGGCGGCCATTGAAAAAGCGATTGCCGAAGCAATCAGAAAACGTATGTCGGCCGCATCAGAGCTAAGTAAAGAGCAAGAGGCCCCAAAGGGCCAGGATGGCCAGTTCAGCCTGCACAACGCAGCCGAGGTTCCCTTGGGCCAGCCCACCATGGCACAAATTGACGATGCCGGCGTCGGCCTTGGCCCGTTGCTGGCCTTGCAAGAAATTGACCGCCAAGCCGAAGCCAGGGATGGTGGCGGCAAGCAGGGATACACCGGCATGTGGGGCGAAAAAGATAACCGGGAAGCCGTTGCCGGGTAAAAGTTGCCGAGCGGCATAAATTGACCTCCTAAACATTGCCCTAGCGGCATAAATTTGTCCCCCCCAATAAGCCCAGGGGCGGCGACGTATGCCTGAGTCTCAGTTGCATAACGATCTCCTTATGATTGCCTAATGTGAGTGCCTGTATCTCAATAGAGGCAGGGTTCCTGCATGGAATTTCCCCATAACGTCATGCGCAACTCGCAGACACCTGAACTTGTTTGAAGGCGGGAAGGAGAGACCATGGAGTTCGTCAGTACCAGTGCGATGTATTTTGCCGCGGGTGTTTCTTTGAATCCGCCACAAAATTCCACCGAGCAAAAGGACAGTGAGTTTGCCGACGAGTTGGAAAAATCCCTGATCGATGAAATTCGTGAGAAAGGGCTGACCCAATATGCCGAAGAGGCCACCCAACGAAAAAAGGAACAGATGCGCCAAGGTATCCTGGAAAGGATGGGGCTAATACCAAGCTGCATTAATAATGACCTATAGGGACGGTTCCTCAAGGTTTTCGGCTAGGAAAGCGCGGTGCTGTGATGCGGGGCATCAATAGGCGCGGTTGACAACGCCCGAAAGCCTTGAGGAACCGCCGTTCCGGTCGCTTCCAAAGGCCGCCGGAGGGCGTCGAAAAACCTTGATGATGAACCACATCACCTGCGGCTTGTCTCCTACCCGGAGGTCTTTGGAAAGCGATCCCTAAAGGTCATTATTAATGCAGCTTGGTATTACCTGTCGGGAAGCGTAGGGGTTTGCCATGTGCGGGCAAGATGCTCACCCGTCTGTATTTCGTTACTGCTCATTGCATTCATCAGCACTTGGCGGCTGTTCAGGACATCGGCTCTGGTCTGCCCCATCTCCCGTTCCATGAAAATTGTGTACCACATATAGGCCATCACCGGATCATAGGCCGGTGAGGAATTATCGGAGAAAATCTCTGCCATCTTCAATTGTGATGGTCGATACCCCGCATTGGCCGCCTCGGTGAACCAGGACGCCGCCTCGGATAGGTCACGGGCGACGCTGCTGCCGAACTGATACATCATGCCGAGCGTATGTTGTGATTCGAGAACACCATTTTCTGCGGCACGAAAGTGCCAGCGGCTGGACTCGTAAACGTCTTGGGGAACGCCTTCGCCGTTGGCGTACATTTGAGCGAGATAGTACTGGCTTTGACCATGGTTGAGCTCAGCTAGGTACCGAAAGTCTTTGAAGGCTGCCGTGTAGTTTTCCTTTGTATAAGCCGTGTAGCCCCGTTTGAAATACCCTTGGACTCCGGGTGCTGGTACGCAGGCCGTCATCAAGCCGATGAAAACACAGAGTGTTATACCCAGTTTATACCACACAGCTTGTTCCTCCTTATGCGGTGAGACTCACCCGGACTAGTCATCTTTGGATCGGTGTTTGTCAACGGTTGGCTGCTTGTTCTTGGTGGAGACAAGAAAAACACGGGTGACGTAAGAGGCAACTGCATCGATTTGAGCGGGGTCAAAGACGGATCCCCACGCAGGCATTGAGGATTCCCGGATGCCGTTGCTGATCACGGTCCTTAGGGTTTTAGGATCTAAATGGGCTGTGTCTTTGGGATTGGTCAGGTTGCGGGCGTGGGGCTCGAGAAAGGCACCAATCCAGTTTCCACCGGTGCCATCCATGGCGTGGCAAAAGGCACAATTATCTTTGTATAAGTGCGATTGGCAAGAAGGGCTGTGCCCGTGTGATCGAGGACACCTACGAATATTGTGGG
>JAESUA010000185.1 GCA_016763255.1 Magnetovibrio sp.
CTCTTCGATTTTTTGTTGAACATTGGTGAGAACTATAGTATTTGTACGCTCATCGACAATCGCTGTGCCGCGCTCTGACAATATACTGGACGTGGCATTTTCATCGTTTCCGCCACCCCCGCCACCTTCGTTTTCGTCTACGTCGAACAAATCAAACAATTCTCGTGCATCAGCGTAGCGAATCCGGATAAACTCGGTTACAAGCGGTGCCAATTCGATTAACTGCTTGTTCGCCTCCACCTGCAAACGCTCTTGCTCGGCTATCTCAACGGCAGGAGCTACCATCAATACATTGCCCTGCTGACGTTTATCAAGGCCTTTTGCCTTTAATACAATTTCCAGCGCTTGATCCCAGGGAACGTTTTCCAGGCGCAGCGTGATACTGCCAGTAACGGTATCGCTGGCAACAAGATTAAGGCCGGTAAAATCGGCAATCAGCTGAAGTACAGAGCGCACCTCAATATCCTGGAAATTCAATGATAGCTTCTCGCCAGTAAAGTCGAATTTTGACTTCTGTTCGGCCAATTCTACTTTAGTCAAAGGTTGAACACTCACTACATACTGATCACCGACCTGATAGGCCAGGTAATCAAACGCACCAACTGTCTCAACACTAACTTTAGTAGTACTCCCATCACTAATACTATCGATAGTATTAATAGGAGTCGCAAAATCGACCACATCCAGCTTTCGATTCAGTGATTCTGGTAAGGCCGTGTGGAAAAATGAAAGTACGATCATCGACCCTACTCTTGACACATCGACCGGCGTTTGCGCGTTATCTAACGTTATTGAAACGATACCCTGGCCTTTTTCACCGCGAGAAAAATCGACATCCTGAACTACATTTTCAGTATGCCTGGCTCCAATTGTGTTGCCTGCCTTATTGGTTGATGAGGAAGAAACAGAGGGCTGCATGCCTGGGTCACTCTCGCCCTCCAGGGTCACCGAAGGTCCCCTTGCACCGACCAGCAGCGTCAAACTACTATCACCTACAGTTAGTTCATAGGGCGCAGGGGCCTTTAAATTAACGATCATTCGGGTCCGTCCCCCTGCACTAAGGATGACGGTACTTTGTCCATTATCAAAAGATAGGGGGTATTTTTTCTCGGTTAAAGCGCTTTGGGTACCTTCAAAGTCCAGGACAATCCTGGCAGGGGACTCCACCGAATAACCTTTAGGTTCCACGGGTTTCCCACCAAACTCTAGTGTGATTTCAAACTGATCGCCAGGTAAGCTCGAAAAGCTAATATCTTCGATGGTCGCAGCTTGTGCACCGACAACCTGCAATAACAATCCAATACTGAGGACAACTTTAAATCCATGCAACTTCGACCAGCCTAGCGACCTGCGTAGCCAACGACTCTTTTTCATGCCAGACTCCCCAAAAATTACCATCAATCATTCTCCTTGAGCGCCAAAGCTCTTGGCCTTTCGACCCAGCCAGTTTTACCATCGGGTACTATTTCAATAAGATCTATTTGAGAGGGGCTCACGGCGACAATTTTTCCGTGGTTTTTACCCAGGTAATTGCCCAGCGTCACGCGATGCACGCTACCCTCGCCATCATTTATCAAAGACCAGATAACCTCGCCTTTCTTCATAGTTCCCACTAAAGAAATAGCTGAAATATTAAAATCCTCCAAATATTCCTTTGCTCTATTTTCATCTGGTTCCACCGCCGTTTTGCCGCCGGTATTATCTGCAGTAGCAGCCAGGGGTTTTTCAAAAGGGCTCCTAAATGCAGCGACGCTATACTTAAACGATTCGTACATCCTAAACGTCGGCAAGGGTTCTATTTCTCCCTGTGGATGAGACCTGACTTCTTTCATGAATAAATTTAAATCTGCGTGCTCTCTATCGCCGCTACAGGACATGCAAACTAACGACAAGCTGACAATAAACAGCAATTTTATCACTGTGTTTTTATCCATAATTATGCCCTGATTAGTCATCCTGCCCTTTGTACCGGTATGTTTTTGCCTCTATCTCAAAAACCTGTCTGTTTTGTTTTTCATTCATTTCCAGTGAATAATCGTGCAGAGTAACTATCCGAGGTAGGCCTGCAACTCCACTGATAAAAGTCGCAACGTCGTGATAACCCCCTTCAGCGACTATTTTTATCGGTAACTCAACATAAAACTCCTCGGTTTTCTCAGGCTGCAATGAAATGGTTTTTATTTCAAGACTGGCACCATATCCGAGCTCAGTGATGTCCTCTAGCAGGCCCGGTACTTCGGTATCTCCTGGAAGTTGTCCCAACAACACGCTAAAAGACTCTTCTAAATCGGCCATTTGTTGTCGATAGGCCTCTAAGTTTGCAACCTCAAAAGCCTTTTCTTGAAAGGTGTCTTTTAAGACCTTTTCTTTAGATTCAACAGAATTCAAAGTGTCATAGAGATCAGTAACATGAAGAAAGTAGCCCAATGTCAATGCAATGGTAAGCACGCCGGCAAAGACTAATCCTCTATAGGGAAGAGGCCATACTCCAACGTTCTCAAAATTAAATTCTGAAACCTCTAAATGTTTAGCTTTAAATTTCTCCAGGGCCATAACTGTTATACCTCCTTGTCTTCTACCACTGGAACAACCTGCACCTGTAACTCAAATTTACTACCCTGCTCGCCCAACATTTCATCTGCTAACACTTTGGTCAGGTTTGGCTCTCTAAACGCTTTCGCAGAATCTAACTGCCTCATCAAAACCGAAATTCGGCTATTTGATTCAGCGTATCCCACCAGAGAAATATTATCTGCCTTCCTCGTCATTTTGATAAAATAGACGCCACTTGGTGTTGCCCTGACAAACTGATCATAAATTTCCACTATGCCAGCCCGATTACCCTGCAAGGCCAGAATAACCTCCATCCGCTCAATCATTTGCTGCCTACGAAGCTTCAGCTCATTGATTTCCTTGACTTTTTTATCGAGAACTGCAATTTCATTTTTTAGTAATTCATTACGACTATTTTGCCACTCAATTCGACCATTAACCCAGCGATCCCAAACCAGCACGCCTAGGAGCCCAATAACCAACACGATTACGACGGCGACTATAAAATCCTTTCTTTTCTCCAGCCGATATTCGTCTCGCCACGGGAGCAAATTAATATTGGCCATGATTATTCAAAGCTCCTTAAGGCTAATCCAGTTGCTATCAACATTGCGGGGGCATCCATTGCCAGCGAAACAGCATTAACTTTATTACTCACCGCCATATTTGCAAATGGGTTAGCAACCATGGTTGGCAAGCCTAGTTTCTCTTCTACTTCATCTCGCAAGCCTTCCATCGCGGCAACTCCACCGGCCAATACCAGTTGATCAACGTAATTATACTGGCTGGATGAAAAGAAAAATTGCAGGGATCGTGATATCTGCTGTATTAGCGCTTCTTTA
>JAESUA010000186.1 GCA_016763255.1 Magnetovibrio sp.
AAACGAGATTATCGCTATCTCGGTTTGCACCAAGTGGACGGCATTTCAGTAAAAACATATAGGATCGATGCGACAGAGCGCGGGGCTGAGCCGCCTGCCAAACTGTCCGTTGCTGTTGGTGAACAGATCACGAAATTGGTTCAAGAGGTTCACGACCTCGGCAGTCACCACGCGCAGGCCTACGCCATCGTCCATAGCGGAACAGCAGGGACGTGGCTCTTGTTTCATTGGTGGGCCTATAGCGAGATTAATTGTCATATATTGTTGCGGGCAGAGCCGGGTGCATACAATTTCTACCGGGTTGGCGACCCGCGCCTCAATGCCTGCGTATGGGAAAGCGTCATCATTGAGCATGAGCGCCAGGCCTGGATCAGCAACATGCTGACGGACGCACCCGACCCGACAGCATATCAAAATAATACACTCGCCGACGGGGTCTATTGATGGCGGAACAAGACATTACCGTTCGCCCGTTTCAGCCTCCCGATGTGCCGCAATTGCATGGCCTGATGCGCGCACTGGCCGAATTCGAGGGATATGAGTTTGTCGCAACGCAGGCCGGCATAATGGAACGGGGCTTGTCCGAGAACCCGCAGTTTGAGGCTCTTGTCGCGCATTTTAGCGGGTCTGATAAACTGATCGGCATGGCAGTCATCTATCAAATCCCATACACATATCACCTCAAACCCAATCTGGTGCTCAAAGAACTATTTGTCACTGAGCAAGCGCGGGGCGCTGGCGTCGGAGAGGCCTTGTTCAATGCTGTGAAAGTACGGGCGTCTGTGTTGGGCTGCGGCCAGTTGCTGTGGTCCGTCGTGCCCTGGAATGACAAGGCAAAGAGTTTCTACAGCAAACTAGGAGGCCGGATGGAAGACCGGTGGGAGGGCTGGATCTGCGAAGATTTTTCGGCGCAGCCTTCATCCGGTTCAGCCAACCATCAGGAGGCATTCTGATATGGGTGAATTATGCGCTGACCACTGTACTTCGTGGATCGTCATTCTTTTTCAATCTGCGAGAGCTGACTCTAGTGTTGCAGCGAGGCGAAATCCGGCTTGCGTCAATCTCAAGATTACATCTGGGCCAAACTCATCGAGGTACTGTTCATTCATGTAGACAGTTCGTTCGTTGTCTTCGTTGCCATCATATATTCTTTGGGTTTCTGAATACCAACATTCATCATCTTTCATGATGCAATATTGAATCTCAGCCTGTCTTACCAAATCGAAGCTTTCTGCCGCCCACTCCCAAGGTTGAGAAGATACCCATACGGCAGCATCGGCATCCTCAACGTCATCAATCATCCAATCGGCTGCTCGATACATTGGAGTAAATACCGCATAATCCTCTGGATCAGCTGGCTCACGAATGAAAATGACACGTCGCTCGACGAGGCATCTATCCCAAACGCCGTGTAGCGTTTGGGTTCCGCAGCGCCCGCGTTTTCTGATAGAATTACCACCACGATCATCTTTAAATGAGACGTGCAACGGTTGATGAATATCACCGATCCAGTGACCAAGTGCTAAAGCTGCGGCCAAGCGTACATCGTTTGGCAAACTCGTATCAGAGAGGCGTGCAATATCAAGTTCAATCGCAGACAGAAGACAAGGTCTACCATTTGGGCATTCCGCATCTTCGACACGCGCCCAGTTCCGTGGGTAATTGATGTAGTGCTCTATCGGGCGATTGCGAACCTGATCTTCCCGTAGGCATCCATGATTAAAAGAAGGATATCGAAGGTCGCCATGTTCGTCACGAAATTCCTGATTATCGATGAGTACATTGAGCTTTTCTCGCGCCTCATCCGACAATTGTCGGTATGAAATTTCACAAACCAAGACATGTCCGAATTTGCTTCAGGCAAGAGCGGCATTGGGGAAGGAAAACAAACCGACAAGCGGTGTGATCAGCAATAGCAATATCAACTTCTTCAACACTTAACCCTCCAGATCAATCACGGTTCTCAGGCTACTTTCCTTCGTATTGGTCGTTGAATGAACCATAACATAAATCAGCCTTTCTGCCGAATTACCTGTAAATTCTTGGAGAATGGGCAGATTGCTACACATATAAAGGCCCCCGCAGATCGTTCGCGGGGGCAAGTTTCCTCCGCACTAGGTGCCAAGTTGTTGTTGGTCAGAACAAACAGATTACGGCGGGTATCCGGATGTTCTGACCGTTGACAATGGGCTTGAACTACGCGGTCGCGCGCTGGATAGCTGGGCCGACGACAATGCTGTGCAGCTCCACTTTATAGATCCCGGCAAACCGACCCAGAACGCCAATATTGAAATCTTCATCGTAAGATCCGCACTGTCCGATTTAACTTTGATTGTGTGGGTGTTCCGCACAAACGTCGGGTCCGCCCAAATCTCAAGATGCGTGTTGTCGACACCGGAACCGGCCAATCCTAACGCGACGGCCACATTCAAATTTGCGAGAAAGCCGCTAATTGCCTCGCCTGCGGTGCCTTCCAATACTTTTAACGGCTCGGCTATCGCGGCCAAATCAATATTAGACGAGGCCAGAACAGGCGCGCCAATCAGCCCACAAGGTGGTTTTTAGTGATCATTTCAACCTGAAAATTGTACCCTGTGCAACGGATTGAACGGCGTCTAGGCCAAGCAATGCGCCCGACGGCACCAATATGCGACCGCCATGTGTCTGACGTCAGACACTAACTGGAAGCCGTAGGCAAAGAAGGGCTTTTTTGCTCAGGCGATTTGCAAATTGGTTTTTGAGTTGACCCCAATGGCTATTTCCTTTGCAAAAGACTGAACGTGTTCAGACCGGGAGTACCGACCTATTCGCAAAATGTAGGCGAGTTCTGGCGTCGGTGGGAACAGATCGTCAATGATTTGCATCTCATCCGTCAGATATCTTCCTGGTAGCAACGCAACACCAAGACCTGACTGAATGGCGGATGCAATACCAGCGGAACTAGCGCATTCCAATACGGTTTCCAATCCAGATGCCAGACTGTTTTCAACACCCATGGCCCAGTGTTTAAAAAAACAATCGTTATCGTAGGAGAGGAACGGGACTACACGGTCAAAACTCAGCTCCATGTCCTTGGCCTTGACCCAATGCACGGTATCTTGGAATAACAGCGTGTCTGACGGTCGTAGGTCAACTGTAAAGATTTGCATCATGGATATGTCAATCTCGCCCTTCTCCAACTCACGCTGTAGGATGACACTTTGCTTAACATGCGTACGGACTGCGACATTGGGATGTAATCGGGTAAAGCGACCAAGAATACGAGATAGATTACTGCTGGTCACATCTTCTGTCATTCCAAGACGTATTCGTCCGGCGAGTGGTTGTTTGCTCAGGCTTAGCACAGCTTCGTCATGTAAGATGCAAATCCGACGCGCGTAGCTCAACAGCCGTTGGCCGTCCTGCGAAAGCAAGGGAGAGCCGGGCTGACGGGTCAACAAAGCAAATCCTATACTAATCTCCAGACGCTTGATCTTGTGACTAACAGCAGACTGGGACAGCGACAGACGTTCTGCAGCACGGGTAATGCCACCATGATCTGCGATCGCGCACAAGGTTCGCAGAGCTTCAATGTCCAATCGCTTCACAGTGGTGTCTCCCTTAGAGATGCATGACAATATTAGATGCATTCATGAAAAACTGCCATTTGCGTCATATTTTGACACATGCCATACAAATTGAAAAGAGCCTCGCATGATGCGCCTCTGAAAAGAAGACTGGGGATCATTAGCCATCATGACGACTACATCTTTTGAGGTATCCGGCTCGGCGTTTGCTATCGTCTATGCCCTGCTGATCGCATCAAACACTGGCAACGAAACCCTTGGATTTATACTTCTATTGATTTCCGCCTGTCTCTTTGCAGTATGGGGTGTCATGGACAAACGATGGGCGTTTTTGTCTCTTCAGGTATTCTATGCAGCTTCTGCTATTTTCGGCATGGTTCGCTGGGCGTAGAACATGAGAGCGCAGGAATTCGCCAGAGGGTCTCTGTTTATCCGGTCAGGCAAAAACATATAAAAAAGCTCCCGCAAATGCAAAAATTTGACATAAGAAGCATTACCCACCTCTGGAGGGCGAAAGCGGCCATTTGGGCAATCGCAGCGAATTCACACTTTGTCCTGCCACAGCGGGCAGCAACGAGTTATTGAACAAGTGGCAGCTTTCACGGCTTCCACACTGACCACCCACCCCGAACCGAGGCTTACGCCCCGATCCTTTTGACACGAATGCCGAGCTTGCGGGCCTTGTCGACGATGTTTTCGGTGATGCCAGATCCCGGTGTTGCGATCAGTCCTTGGGGCATTGTGTCCAACATTTTGTCATTGCGCTTGAAGGGGGCAGCTTTGCCGTGGTTTTTCCAGTCAGGCTTGAAGACCACCTGAGTCACACCGCGCGTATCAGCCCATCTTGCGGCGATCATTTCAGCGCCCCTGGGGGTGCCGCCGTGCAACAGGATCATATCGGGGTATTTTTCGTGCGTGGCGTCAAGCACGGCCCAGATCAGATCATATGCCTGATAATCCCCGCCCGAGAAAGCAATGCGGGTACCTTCGGGACAGTGGGTTTCGGTTTCCTTGTGCCGCTTGGCTGACAGGTATGCCCGGCTGTCGATGACAGCGGATGTCAGACCGCGATGCGAGACCTTTGATCCGGTGCGGGGCAACCAGGGCGAGCCAGTGGCGGCGCTGAAGTGTTCACTGGCCAGATCGCGCATCTGCTCAAAGGCGTCACGGTGATCCCAGAGTTTCAGCCCGATCATCTGCAGGCGTTCCAACTCGACCGAAGTGATTTCGGAGCCGTCCTGAATGGCGATCATGGCGCGGACCTCGCCCTC